>CALFIZ010000171.1 GCA_937877575.1 uncultured Marinilabiliales bacterium
TATCCTCGTATTGCTCCAAACGGATGTATTTGAAGCATTGACTAATGCCTTGGCGAGAGACGGGTTTACCATTTCGCCAATCAGGAGAGTATGTTGCCTTTAAAACTCGAGACTTTGTAGCTATATCGAAATAGTTGTTTACTTCGACAAGACAGAATCTTCGATTCTTGTGATCAGTTCTGTTCATTTCTATCACCGCATGACCAGTAGTGCCAGAACCCGCAAAATAATCAAAGATCCAAGAGCCATTTTGTTTCGCTTTTTTGTGGCATTTTGTTTCGCTTTTTTGAG
Organism: uncultured Marinilabiliales bacterium; assembly: GCA_937877575.1. Taxonomy (GTDB): domain Bacteria; phylum Bacteroidota; class Bacteroidia; order Bacteroidales; family BM520; genus RGIG7150. The sequence goes on from CALFIZ010000171.1 coordinate 292, forward strand.
GTTAATCATTCGGTGGTTTTATGTGTCAGTTCCCCTCTTTCGAACTTTTTCCTGTAATTCAGCGGAGTATCGTAGCCGATGGCGAAACACGGCCGCTGCTCACCTTGCTTTTTCACACACGACAACAAAGTCAAGGCAGACCTAACCGATAGAATACTCACAGCCACAGTAATTCTGACGATACAGGTTAAATTTGTGTGACAATTCTATGGACTTCTTGAAACCTTCGTTTTTCTTGAAGTCGGAAAACAAATAGGCAATGCCGTATTCATCGGCTATTTTACTGCCAATTTCATTGATTTTCCGGGAATTTTTCAATGGACTGAGTGTGAGTGTTGTAGTAAAATAATCAAAATGATTTTCCTTTGCTGTCTGAGCCGCATGGCGCAAACGCAGTTCATAGCACTTGAAGCATCTTTCGCCGCCTTCAGGCAAGTCCTCCATCCCTTTAACCGTCTCATAAAACACATCACGTTCGAAAGGTCCCTCGATGAAACCGATTTTGAATTTATCATCCGGAATACCATCATTCAACAGACCGATAAGACGTTGCTGTTCCGCCACCCTATGCGTATATTCTTCAGGCGGATAGATGTTGGGGTTATAGTAATAAACAGTTATTCTGAAATATTTCGACAGATAGTCGAGGCAATAGCTGCTGCATGGGGCACAGCAGCTATGTATGAGCAGTGTTGGCCGCAAATTTTGGGACAGGTTGTTTTTTATTGTTTCTTCAAGTATTTTCTGGTAGTTGATTTTCTGCATGATAGCCGTCAAATAAAAATCGGACACCATAAAGCCTATGGTATCCGATTCAAATAACAACGAATGATGTTTTATTTAACCGTGTTTACAATTTCTTTGAATGCTTCAGGATTGTTCATGGCTAAGTCGGCAAGAACCTTGCGGCTCAGTCGGATATCCTTCTTATGAAGTTTACCCATCAATTCTGAATAAGACATGCCATTCAGACGTGCACCAGCATTGATACGCTGGATCCACAAAGATCTGAAGTTGGCCTTTTTGTCTCGTCTGTCACGGTAGGCGTAAGTTTGACCTTTTTCACAATTATTCTTGGCGACCGTCCAGACATTACCTCTTGCTCCGAACGAACCTTTGATTCTGTTGAGAATCTTTTTTCTGCGGGCTCTTGAAGCAACTGCATTTACTGATCTTGGCATAATAATTCCTTTCTTTTTTTACTTCAGTGACAAATCAAAAAGATTCATACTTGGACTGATAATAAATTGTTAATAATTAATTGTTTAGATACCTAACATTGTCTTTACAGTGGCAACGTTAGCTTTGTTGACTGTGGTCATGTAACCTAAGTTACGTTTTCTTTTGTTAGTTTTCTTAGTCAGAATGTGACTGTGATAAGCATGTCTGCTTTTGATTTTTCCGGTGCCGGTAAAAGCGAAACGCTTTTTAGCAGCGGCTTTGGTTTTCATTTTTGGCATTTTCTTGAAATTTTAACAGGTTAATAATTATAATTCGTTTATTTCTTTTTACTGTTAGGCGCGAGAAGCATCTGCATCCTTTTGCCCTCGAGTTTAGGCATCACTTCAACTTTGCCGTATTCCTCGAGTTGGGAGGCAAATTTCAACAGCATAATTTCACCCTGGTCCTTGTAAATGATGGTCCTTCCTCTGAAAAACACCTCGACCTTGACTTTGCATCCTGACTGGAGGAAGCGCATTGCATGGTTTTTCTTGAATTCAAAATCGTGCTCATCGGTATTGGGTCCCAAGCGGATTTCCTTTACTTCTACCTTAGACTGTTTTGATTTTCTTTCTTTTTCCTTTTTCTTGATTTCATAGATAAATTTCTGGAAATCAACGATTTTACAGACCGGTGGATTGGCTGCAGCCGATATCATCACCAGGTCAAGTCCCAAATCGTCAGAAATCTTTACAGCTTCCTTGATGCTGTATATTCCCTGTTCGACGTTATCGCCTACGAGTCTTACTACAGGTGCAGTTATTCTGTTGTTGATAATATACTCATCCTCAATGTCTTTTTTTCTGTTTGACTGAGGCTGACGGTTGTAGGTACCGTTTTCGTTGCTATTGTTATAGCCGTTTGTCTTTTTTACTTCTTCTGCCACAAAAAATCAGGTTTTGTTACTACTTATTTAATTCTTTATCGATTTCATCGTTTATCACATTAACGAATTCATTCACAGTAAGTTTACCAAGGTCTTCACCTCCGTGTTTTCTTACAGACAGGGTGCCTTCCTTTTCTTCATTTTCCCCTACGACAATTATATAAGGTATCTTTTTAACCTCCGCATCGCGTATCTTTCTGCCTGTCTTTTCCGAACGGGAATCGATTGAGCCGCGGATTCCGAGAGCGCGAAGCTCTGAAAGCATCCTGCTGGCATAATCGTTATACTTGTCACTGATTGGTAGGATGACAATCTGGTCAGGAGTGAGCCATAGTGGGAAATATCCCGCACAATGCTCAATAAGAACGGCCATAAAACGTTCGATGGAGCCGAATGGTGCACGGTGAATCATCACCGGACGGTGTTTCTGGTTGTCAGTGCCGGTATATTCAAGCCCAAAGCGTTCAGGGAGATTGTAGTCAACCTGAATTGTTCCCAATTGCCATTGACGACCGATAGCATCCTTTACCATGAAGTCCATCTTAGGTCCGTAAAATGCAGCCTCCCCTAAGGCTTCATAATATTCAATTTTAAGTTCATTTAAAACTTCACGAAGCTCATTTTCAGATCGGAAGAGCGTCGTGTAGGGAAAAGAGTGTAG
>CALFIZ010000172.1 GCA_937877575.1 uncultured Marinilabiliales bacterium
TGAAATAAACAATTATGATTTAATCATCCTCGACAATATTGAATCCATTTCAAGCGGCATCAGCAATGAAATCGTCAACTTCATCAACAGCGGCAAAAACTGTCTGATACTTACACCGGAAAACATTGACATTCAATCATACAACGATTTCCTGCCGATGATAAACTGCGGAAAAATATCGGAAATGATACCTACAGAGGACAAAAACGTCAGCTTCGCGTTTACTTCATCGTTTTTTGACGGTGTGTTTTCAAACACACCCGACCCAGTCAAAGACAACATAGAACTTCCAACCATAAAGGGCTACTACCCTATTATGCCTGTTTCAACGCCTCTCATCAAACTTACGGATTCACATTCCTCAATTCTCAGCCGGTCATCGTCAGGCAATGGTAACGCATTCATTCTCACCACAATACTCAACAGCGACTATTCTGACTTACAGTTCAATGCGTTGTTTGTTCCCATCATGTACAGGATAGTTCTTTACGGACAGACAGCAAACAACATGAACTACACATCATCTCAGAAAATGATACCGTTGTCGGTTCCGAAAACAAATCCGGAGAATCTAAGCCTGATTTGTTCGGAAGATTCCACTTACAGCGACTACTCCTTTGAGAGCATCAATGGCAGAACATACGCAATACTCGGCAGTTTCAACGAACCTGTTGCCGGAAACTATTCAGTAATCAGCAATTCAAAAGTCATCGACGGGTTCTCTGTCAACAACGACAGGGAAGAATCGGAGTTGGATTTTTACACCAAGGATGAAATCGAAAAGTTGACAGAAGGTGCTGATGATGTGTCCATAATCCGGGCCGACAACAAGGATTTCGAGAAGACGCTTGCTTCAACGCTCAACAACAAAGAATTGTGGAAAACATTTCTTATAATAGCACTATGCCTGTTAATTGGTGAGTTGGTGCTGTTGAGGCTATTTAAATTTTAATATATTGCTCATTCGTCATGATTTGATTATTTTTGCAGAGCCAAAATTTACAGATGGAACAGGAAGAACAAAACAAAGAAGAAAAGACTCAGAAGACGCTGCACATAGCCGACATGTACGAGAACTGGTTTCTTGATTACGCTTCGTACGTGATTCTCGACAGGGCTGTGCCGGAGGTAATTGACGGATTGAAACCGGTACAGAGGCGCATTCTCCACTCGATGTACGAATTGGATGACGGAAGATACAACAAGGTGGCAAACATTGTGGGCAACACCATGAAATACCACCCTCACGGTGATGCTGCCATTGGCAATGCTATAGTCCAGCTCGGACAGAAGGAGCTGCTCATCGACACTCAGGGAAACTGGGGCAACATTCTCACCGGAGACGGTGCGGCAGCCCCGCGTTACATTGAAGCCCGCCTCACTCCCTTTGCAAAGGAAGTGGTGTTCAATCCGAAAACCACTGAATGGACGCCGTCTTACGATGGAAGAAACCAGGAGCCTGTGACACTGCCCGTGAAGTTTCCGCTCTTGCTCGCACAAGGTGCAAAGGGCATTGCAGTAGGTCTCGCCTGCGACATCATGCCTCACAACTTCAACGAGCTCATCGACGCTTCCATAGCATATCTCAAAAACGAGGACTTCGTATTATATCCCGACTTCCCTACCGGCGGCAAGATTGATGTCTCAAAATACAACGACGGCAAACGCGGAGGCAAACTGAAAACTCGCGCCAAAATATCCAAACTCGACAACAGAACCCTTGTAATCAGCGAGATACCCTGGGGCACTACAACCGACAAACTGATAGACAGCATTGTCGATGCCAACAACAAGGGCAAAATAAAAATCAAAAAAATTGACGACAACACCGCAAGCAACGTCGAAATAATCATTCAACTCGCAGCAGGTGTCAGTCCCGACAAAACCATTGACGGACTGTACGCCTTCACCGAATGTCAGTCAACAATATCTCCGAACACATGCGTCATCCACAACGAAAAGCCTGAAATCATCGGAGTTTCCGACATCTTGAGGATTTCCACCGACAACACAGTGGAACTACTTTATAAAGAGCAACTTATACGTAAAGCGGAACTTCTCGAACAGATTCTTTACATGTCGCTCGAACGCATTTTCATCGAAAACAAAATATACCGCAAGATAGAGGAATGCAAGACATGGGAGTCGGTGCTTTCGACCATCGACAAGGGACTTGAGCCGTTTAAACCGTCATTTTACCGTGAAATCACCACCGATGACATCATCAAGCTTACGGAAATAAAGATTAAGAAAATCTCAAAATACGACCAGAACCGCGAGGAGGAAAAGGCAAGGGGATTGGAAAGTGAGCTGAAACAGGTTGAAGCCAACATGAACGACATAGTCGGCTATGCCATAAAATATTTCCTGCACATACAGGAAAAATACGGCAAAGGCAAGGAACGCAAAACGGAAATAGTTTCACTCGATGACATTGATGCGATAAAGGCCGTTGCACAGTCGTCAAAACTCTACATCAACAGGGCCGAAGGCTTCGCAGGAACGGCATTGAAGAAAGATGAGTATGTTTGCGACTGCTCTGACATAGACCAGATTCTCACGATACACAAATCCGGGAAATACGAAATCCGCAAAGTCAGCGACAAGTTCTTCGTCGGCGATGACGTGAAATACATCAACGTCTTCCGCAAAAACGATGACAGAACCATCTATAATGTTGTATATCAAGACGGAAGAGGCGGCGCATACTATGTGAAACGTTTCCCCATCTCAGGCATAATGCTTGATAAGGAATACGACATGACAAACGGAAAGCCCGATTCAAAAATAATATACCTGAATGTGCGGCCTAACGGTGAAGCCGAGACGATAAAGGTATTCCTGCGCCCTCGCCCGAGAATGAAGAACCAGTCAATAGAATACGATTTCAGCAAACTGACCATCAAGGGCAGGAACTCAAAAGGCAATCTGCTCACCAAAAACCCGATTAACAGGATAACTCTCAAAGACGAGGGAGTCTCAACGCTGGCAGCTCGCAAAATATGGTATGATGAGACCGTAAGACGGCTGAACACCGAAGGCAGAGGCACGCTTTTGGGAGCTTTCGAGGCGGATGACAAAATATTCTATGCTACTCCCGACGGCAACTGCCATGTCATAAACTTTGACCTGTCAAACCATTTTGAAGACGACCCTGTTGTCATCTGCAAGCATTATCCCGACAGGATTTACAGCGTGATTTATTATGCAGGCGACAAGGAACAATACTACGTGAAACGCTTCCAGCTTGACAACAACGATTTTTTCGGCACCATGCTCGACAAAGGCCCGGGCTCGAAACTGGTAAACATCTTTATTGATGACCATCCACGAATTGCCTTGGCATATCCTGACAAAAACGACATACCCACCTATTATGAAATGGTGGAACTTGATTCATTCATAGATTCCAAAGGCATCACCGCCAAAGGCAAACGACTGACAACCAAGAATTTTGATGAGATCCTAATCCTACAGCCATATTATCCAGACAAAGCATACGATGTTGAAGAAGTTAAGGAAGAAAGTCAAAACAAAGGTGAAAGTCAGGAGCAAAACCTAGTCGATGAGACAAACCGGAATAGCAAAGACCCTGTCAGCGAGAGTCAAAACAATGAGAATCAAGACAATAGTGAAGACGATGTTTCGGCTAACATTGAGTCTGACGGGCAGACTTCACTGTTTTAATCTTCTTTTATCTTCTATTTAAAATGTAATTGGACGTATAGTTAGTCCGTATGAGCGGTAGAGGAAGTTTTCGATTGGGTGTATTGAGGTGAATAGCAGGTGGTTGGCATTTGTTGTGTTGTACGCGCAATGAGTTGATGTCCAATAAAAGCCCAAAAACCCGCAGAAGAGTAACTCTGTACTGTCAAAGCAACCTGTTGAAGGAAGAAATATGCAATTTCCGTTAGGACCGGTCACAAAGTAGCCGTCAACCCCACTTTGTGTACTCCAGGTCCACGTGCAATTGTCCAATAATTCATTCAGTTGTTCATCGGTCGGCATCTGCCAGGTTCCACCCAAAATAACATGAGCCACGTCAAAATCTGTTCCGGCAATATCAGTAAGGCCGGCAGCAAATATTGGATCTTCAGAAGTATCGCACTGGTCAAAGGAACAGATATAAGTGTCCCATGAATAATCCTCCTTAGTTGCTGTATCACCCCATGAATAGTAATTGCCGTATTCAGATGCCAGAGAAGCACCGATATTGCGGTCAGCCCACTTGGTTCCTGAAGGCAGCCCCAAATCCACACTTTGTACAGTAGCATTATAGACATCGGTAATATAAATCTTCTGTTCACCGTATGCAGTATCCGCAGTATTGATTGCAAAAGCACGTACATAATATGTTGTTGCACTTGCAAGATCAGTCATAACACATGCGAATTCACCGGTTTCACTGCCATTGGATATTACGTTATCAAATACTGTCGGGGATTCGGAGGTACTCCAGCATATACCGCGTGAAACCATGTCCAGTCCACCATCATCTGAGACATTTCCGCCACAAAAAGCGGAGAAATAAGTAATGCCGCTTACCTCACCGGTAGAAACAGTCAATTCCGATGGCTGTCCGTAAAAAATGATATTTACAGTCATAACGAGATCAAGAGTATTCACTAAACCGTCTCCGTTGACATCAGCGTTCATAATGCCTTGCTCTCCACTAAATATGATATTTATAAGCATGACGATATCAAGAGTATTAACTATACCATCGTTATTGATATCTCCTTTCAAGGAGGATATAGACTTAGTCTGCGCATTGAGACCGTTGAATGTGCTGAATGTCAAAAACAAAGCACATAACAATATGCCGGTTAACTTTTTCATAATACATTGATTTATACAATTCTATGTTAGAACGCAAAATAATGGCAAATAATATTAAAATCACATATTAATTTATGATATATATTAACAACGGGATGTTAATTTGACTATCTCCTCCTGGCTTGCAGCCGGCATAGGTGAATATTGGCTGAACTCCATGGAATAGTTGGCTCTGCCGCTGGTGATGTTTCTCAAGGATGTGGCATAGCCGAACATTTCGGCAAGTGGGATGAATGCGTCAAGTTTCTGCGAGCCTTTTCTGAAACGTCTCATATCCTCGATTCTGCCTCTGCGCTTGTTCAAGTCGCCTGTCACATTGCCGATGTAATCATCAGGGGTGTTGATTTCAACTTTCATTACAGGCTCAAGAAGGATAGGCTCAGCTTTCATGAAAGCCTGTTTAAAGCACATCTGGGCGCATACCTGGAAAGCCATGTCGCTGGAATCGACAGGGTGATGGCTGCCGTCAACAAGCACACATTTGACATCCAGGACAGGATATCCAGCCAGTGGTCCCTTGTCCATAGCCTTACGCAATCCCTTTTCAACCGAAGGGATAAATTCCTTGGGTATCACGCCGCCTTTCGTGACGTCAACAAACTCGAAGCCTTTGCCCGGATTCGGTTCGAAACGGATAACAGTATGGGCATACTGTCCCTTGCCGCCGGTCTGTTTCGCATATTTATAATTACACTCGAATGCCGAGGTGATGGTCT
>CALFIZ010000173.1 GCA_937877575.1 uncultured Marinilabiliales bacterium
GCCCAGCGTCATTTCGGAGGCCACATTGCCGTCAAACAGCCTGCTGATCCTTTCCAAATTGTCCCGGCCAATCAGATGAGGTGCCAATACTATCCTGTAACCTGCAAGGGCATCCGCCGAATTGTGTATGATGGCCTCATCCGGCTCCCATGAACTGCCTGCCATGAACAACTTGCCGCCACCCTTGAAATCCCTGACCTTTTCGTCAATGAAATCTGAATTGGCTATTTCAACCACCCTGTCGAATCTGGTGTCACCTGTAACCGACACCCTGTCAATTGAAATACTGTTGAGAAGCCGCTTCGACTCCTCGTTCTGGACAAAGAAACGGGTCACCTTCCTCAGCGTCTTGGCCGCCGGATACCCGTACCATTTGAAGAAATACTGGTTTTTCCGGAAGATACTTGAAACGAAAAACTGCGGAATATCCCTGTCATACATGATTTTGATGAAATTGAACCAGTAATCGTATTTGCAGAAAATGGCACACACGGGCTTTACAATGTCAAGGAAACGCCTGACGTTTCCCTTAGTATCCGCAGGCAGATATGCATAATAATCCACTTCCCCGATATTCTTTCTATGGTTAAATCCGGAAGGAGAAAAGAAAGTGACGAGGATTTTATTGTCGGGATGTTGTTGCTTTAAATTGATTATCAACGGTATAGCCTGCTCATACTCACCAAGGGAAGCACAATGGAACCATACAACACCATCACCATGCTCAATCTTTTCAAGCATTGTAAAAAGTCCTTTCCGGCCATTAACCCATTCCTTGGCTTTCTGATTGAACGGAGCTGACAAATGTATAAGAACTGAATATATCTTGATGAGCAGGTTATACATTTTTAGTAATAATAGAAATCCTTTGGTTTTTTCGGATACAGCGGCAACAGCCACCCCACCTTGATGCCAATGTATAAGTCGTGTTTCCAGGACTTGTCTGAAGACATGGTGTCGAAATTGTACGGACGGATGTTTCTTGTATAGCCATATACCGCCTCAAGAGCACCGTAAAAGTTGAAAAGGGTGTTATCCCCGAAGTTGATGAAACCAAACTGAGCCCCGGCTGAAGGCCCGACCGACAACCTGTCGTATCCTTTTTTATAATCGGACGATAATTCAGGCACATCGTCCTCGAAGACATCTATCCTTATCTTATGAGTCATAAGACCCAGTCCGCCAGTAAAGAAAAGACCCGAATTGGGATTCAGGGATTTGAGCGGATAAAGCCTGCCCATCCTGAAAAGTATCTGGTGCCCCCTTTCATAGAGAGTGACAATGGCCTCCTGACCGCTTCTGTTGATAATATACCCCGAAGATGCGTAAAGATATTTCAGCAGCTCCGTCTGATTCTTAACAACATTGCCGAAAACATAGCCCCAGTCTATTCCTATCATCAAATTGGTCTTGGTTTTATAGGAAAAACCGCCGCCAATAGTCGAATTGACACCAAACCATTCGGTCTGTGCGCCAAGCGGAACCTGGAAAGAATAAGCGACTTTTACAAACGGAATGTTGATGCATGAATCCGTAACACTCTGACAATAAACATTATAGCCAGACATTACCATCAACATCAGCGATATGGCGACACTAATATTCCGTATTAATTTTATCATTCCGCAAAAGTAGTTAAAAAAAACGGTTATTCGTTTTTTATTTCTATTTTTGCAATCCAAATTTTTCATTCCAAAAATTAGAAACGATTATATGACAACTATAACGATATACTACATAGTCTTTATACAAGCCCTGTTCACGGCAATAACCCTATACAATCTGAAGAACAAGTCCTCTTCGACGAATTTGCTTGCATCATTAATCGCCTGGGCATCTTTACATTTGATATTCAATATATTACGGTACTCCTATCCGGATTCGTTTTCCAAATTCATGCCTTTGGACCCGTTTGTCTTTGCCATCGGTCCGCTTATGCTGCTGTATCTGAGAGCCACTCTCAGGAAAATCCCGGTTACCTCCACTGTGAATATCCTGCATTTCATACCATATATTTTCTTTTTCTCACTGTCTTTGCTGTATCAGGACAAATTCTTCATTTTCAGAATACAAGGATTCAAAAACACCAACATCAGTGTGGCTATGCTGATTATCTACTGTGTGTTTTCATACATTTCCGTGTTCATTTATTCCATAATATGCTGGTCCAACATCAACAAGGCCAAGAAGAACATTGAAGACTTCTATTCCTACGAGAAATCAAAGAAACTCATATATTGGTTCAGGATGCTGACAATAACAATGTTCATCATATACACTATCCCCACTTTGTTGGGAATTATGAGCGTAATCAGTCAGAACGACACCTTTGACACATCAATAATAATAACAATAGGTTTCGGGTTAATATGCTATATGACTGTTTATTTCATGATTAATTCGCCGGAGATTTTCACCGGTGACGAAACCGAAAACCCGTGGGAACTGAGCACTTCCGTAAAAAAGGTCTCATACGGCAAATCACAGCTTCCAAAGGAGATGCTCGACAAATGCATTGAAAAGCTGAAATATCTGATGGACAACGACAAAATATACCTTGACCCTGACCTCAGTCTCGATGAAGTGGCGAAAAAGATAGGTGTCCCAAGGCATCACGTAACTCAGGCTCTAAGAGTGGTATTAAACAAAAACTTCTATCTGTTCCTTAACGAATACCGCATTAACGAATTCAAAAAAAGAGCCATAGACCCGAAATACGAGAAGAATACCATTATCAGTCTGGCTTTTGATTCGGGCTTCAGCTCAAAATCATCATTTAACGACATATTCAAGAAATTCACGGGGCAGACACCTACGGAATATGTGGAGCATGCCAAGATGAGAGCCAAAAGCCAAATATAAGGCTAAGGCAAACTGTGAGGGTACTTACAGGAGTACGACAGGCTATAAGAAATGGTGTATGATGGTCAGAACCATCATGATGATTCCGGAAGAAAACAATGGAATGCTGATAGCATTCGGGCTATTGGACTTCAATCCCAAGAATAACCCTGAAACACCAAAGGCAACTGCAAAGGCTAAGAAACACAAAGCTGCTATGATGGCTTCCCTGCCTAACATGTAACACCCCATTGATGCAAGCATCACGTCAAGTCCGAAAGTAACTGTGGAAAGAAGAAGATTCATTTTGCTGTCAGTGTAGAAAATGATGGCATACTGTTTCCACCTGAAGGCTTTATAAATTATCAGAGCGGCAGCGAAAGCTGTCAATATCCAATACATATAGCTTATATCGGCAATGAGGCTGATAACAAATGCCAACAGTATTCCGAGCATTGCAAAGACAAACATTGTCACACTTGACAGGATTGAGAAGTTCAGCATTTTTCTTCTTGGCAGATTACGGTTCATGCCGACAATCATGCCGACTGTCATGGGCAGAAGTGCCAGACACAGGAAAACAGTTACAGCAAACCACATAATTTCTCTACGTTTTGCATGGTTGCCTGTGAGCCCATGTGACCTATCCTGAACACTTTGCCTGCAAGTTTGCCATAGTTGCCCCCAACCACGAGACCTTTTTCCCTGAGATGCCTGTCCCATTCGGTCCATGTATATCCTTCCGGAACGTAGGCTGCAGTAACGGTGGCTGCGGAGAAAGATTCGTTTTCAGGGAACAGTTTGTATCCCTTGTTTTTCAGGGTTTCAATAACATAACTTGAACATTGCGCATGTCTTGCAAAAACGTTTTCAAGACCTTCGTCAAGGATGTTCACCGTTGACTGGTATATTTGTGCGACATTGACCCAACTCGGGGTGTAAGGGAAAAGTCCGGTTTTTGCAGAACACTTGAAATCAAGAAACGAATCATATCCGCAATATTTCACATCTTCGATAATCTTCCATGCGTTGGGGCTGACAGAGGCAAAGCAGGAATTAGGCGGGGCACTGATTGCCTTTTGGGCACCACCGAGGCAGATATCGATGTCGTTTTTGTCAACGTCAACAGGGGCTCCGCCCAAAGCGGACACCGCATCTACATATAGCAGCGGGACACCGTATTTTTTCTTCAGCTGGCCCAAGACTGAGATATCGTTCATTATGCCGCTTGGGGTCTCACACTGCACGGCAGTAATCATCTTAGGCTTGAACTCCCTGATATTCTGTTCGATAAGGTCATAATCAGCAAAAGAGCAGTCGTATGGGAATTCGACAATCCTGACGTTGCATCCGATACTTTCAGCCATAGGCTTCATGCCTTCGCCGAAGAGTCCTGTGGAAATGCAAAGAACCCTGTCGTCTTTTTTCAGGCAGCTTTTCAGGCCGCCCCAAAGGGCAAGCATACCCTCGCCTGTCAGTATAAGCACATCATTTTCAGTTCCGTACAATGCCTGCAGGTTGGAAACGCATTTGTTGTACAGTTCCAAAAAGTCAGGTTCCACATCAGCGGAACCGAAATCTGCGGCAGCAATATCTAAAACATTTTCCGGGACCTTAGTCGGCCCCGGAAAATATGAATTCGGATAAATTATCATTTAAAAAACCGGGGTTGGATCCTGTTATTTAACCGGTTCAAGTTTAACTGTGAAGTGACGCATGATAGGAGCCTCCCAAGTGATTTTCACACCGTGGGTGACGGATTCTCTTCTGTCGTAAACATTCTTCAGCGCAGCTGCTATGACATCCATGTGGTTATTGGTGTAAACACGGCGCGGGATAGCGAGACGCAGGAAGTCGTTGCCGCCGAATCTGTTCTCACGGGTGACAGGGTCACGGTCAGCGAGGAGGTACCCTATTTCACAGCCGCGGATACCGGCTTCAAGATAAAGCAGGATGGTAAGAGTCTGAGCAGGGAATTCTTCCTTAGGGACATGAGTCAGGACCTTGGGGGCATCGATAAACAGGCCGTGTCCGCCGGCAGGACGCTGGTAAGGGATGCCATATTCGTCGAGTTTGGCTGCGAGATACTGAACCTGTTTGATTCTGCTTTCGAGATTCACGAACTCCGTGTTTTCTTCAAGACCGATGGCGACAGCTTCCATATCACGACCGTTCATGCCGCCGTATGTGGCATAGCCTTCGTAAATGATACCGTTGATTTTGGCGTGTTCATACCAGTCTTCGACATTGGTGGCGATAAAGCCGCCCATATTGACCACGGCGTCCTTCTTGGCACTCATTGTCATAGCATCGCCGTAAGAGAACATCTCCTTGCAAATTTCCTTAATGGTCTTGTCTTCGTAGCCTGCCTCACGTGTTTTGATGAAGTATGCATTTTCGGCAAAACGGGCGGAATCAAAGAGAATCTTCTTGCCGTACTTGTCGGCGAGTTTGCGGACTGCCTTTATGTTTTCCATTGAAACAGGCTGACCGCCGGCTGAGTTGTTTGTTACAGTGATAAGGATAAAAGGAACCTTGTCGGCATATTTTTCAAGGGCTTCTGAGAGTTTTTCAATATTTATGTTGCCCTTGAAAGGATATTCGAGCTGGGAGTTCTTTGATTCCTCAACGGTGCAGTCGATAGCTGTAGCCTTACGTGACTCGATATGTCCCTTAGTGGTGTCGAATGGTGAATTGCCGACAACAACAGCTCCGGGAGTGATGAGGTAGCTGAAAAGGACGTTTTCAGCGGCTCTGCCCTGGTGTGTCGGGGTGATATACTTGAATCCTGTAATTTTTGTTATTACATCAGCCATGTGGTAGAATGATCTTGCACCTGCATAGCTTTCATCACCCATCATCATTCCTGCCCACTGGCGGTCACTCATGGCATTGGTGCCGGAATCGGTCAGCAAGTCGATATATACCTGCTCCGCCTTAAGCTGGAATACATTGTAATTAGCTTCTTTAATCCATTTTTCACGTTCTTCACGGGTACTTACGTGAATGGGTTCAACCATTTTAATTCTCCATGGTTCTGAATAAGGTAATTTCATGTCTTATTGTTTTTAATGTCTATTTGAATAATACTATAAATTAATTTGCAAAGTTAATAATTTATGTTGAATTTGGATTACAATCCCTATTAATAATTTTCCTCAGTTAAATCACTATAACTCTGAATATTATAAGATTGCAGGATAAGTTTTCTCAGTTCATCGATATTAATCCTGTTGGCTGCCGAAATGAAAACGCAAGGGGTGTTCTCTTTGGCAACCCACATGTTTTTGAGGTTTTCGAGGGATTGTTCCTCAGTAAGTGCGTCAATTTTATTGAAAACGAGAATTGCTGGTTTGTCTGCCGCACCGATGTCATTGAGGGTCTGCTTGACGGTTTCTATCTGCTGTTCATAGTCGGGATGGGAAATATCGACCACATGGAGAAGCAGGTCGGACTCACGTACTTCGTTGAGTGTTGATTTGAATGATTCTATCAGCATTGTCGGGAGTTTTCTGATAAAGCCCACCGTATCGGACAGAAGGAACGGGTTGTTTTCGATGACCAATTTGCGGACTGTGGTGTCGAGGGTGGCGAAGAGTTTGTTTTCGGCAAGGATATCGGACTTGGTAAGGAGGTTGAGCAGGGTTGATTTGCCGACATTGGTATAGCCTACGAGGGCTATGCGGTGCATGCCTTTTCTGTTAGTACGTTGTACAGACTGCTGCATATCAATCTTTTTAAGCTGTTCCTTGAGCAGAGAGATTTTATTACGGAGGATACGTTTGTCGGTTTCGATTTCAGTTTCACCCGGACCTCTCATGCCGATGCCGCCTCTCTGACGTTCGAGGTGGGTCCACATGCCGGAAAGACGCGGCAGCATATAGCGGCACTGGGCGAGTTCCACCTGGATTTTTGCATTGGCTGTCCGGGCGTGTTCGGCGAAGATGTCAAGGATGAGGCTTGTGCGGTCGAGTATGCGGCATTGGAGTTCCTGCTCGAGGTTGTGCATCTGTACCGGGGAGAGTTCATCATCGAAGATTACCATATCAGCCTCCTTGTCTTCAACCAACTGTTTTAATTCCAGCACTTTGCCGGTGCCTATATAAGTTTTGGAACTCGGCACGTCAAGTTGCTGGCACAGGCGGCCAACCTCGACACCGCCTGCCGTTTCGAGGAGGAAAGACAGTTCGTCAAGATATTCATCAACTTGTCCGGCTGTTTGGTTTCGTGTTATAACACTTACGAGGACAGCTTTTTCCTGTACAGGTGTATTGTCTATCATATCAAATTCAATGTTCTGGTTACTGTTCGCAATTCTTTTGACAATTCTTTTTCCCTACCGCCGGTAAGTTCGTTCAATTTTGCATGGAACCCGGCCTGATGGTTTTTATGAATGGTATGTGTAAGTTCGTGCAGGAGGATAAAGTCGATGAGATTTTCAGGCAGGAGCATAGTGTATATGCTGATGGATATTCTGTTGTCGAAGCTGCAGGAGCCCCAGCGTGTGCGTGCCGTACCCAGTCTCAGGGATGCAAACGGAAGGTTGTTTTTCTCCGACAGTTCGGTTATTCGTGCCGGAATATAGCTATAGGCTTCATCGGCAAGTTTCCGGAGTTCTTCGCGTGAAAAGGATTTCTTAGGCTGTTGGTTGTGTTTTTCCGTTTGTTTTGAAAGAATCCAATCTTTGTTTTTCATCACAAAAGCGGCAGCAGTCCTCCAGCTGCCATATACGGGAACGGTTACCGTTACGGTTCCGTTGCGGTCAACTTTTATCCTATAGTTTTTCGCACGATAATTCTTATGGAATGTAACTTCGCCTATATCAGTGAATTGTATGACTTTATCGGTATTGAACATATCAGAAAAAAAGCCGGACGTTGAACAACGACCAGCTTCGGTTATTAAGAGGTGACGAGCAGAATCGAACTGCTGTAGACGGTTTTGCAGACCGTTGCCTAACCACTCGGCCACGACACCTTAAATATGGGATTGCAAAGATAATACAATTTTTGTAATCCGTTGCAATTTGGAAAAATTTTTTTCTTCAGCATGAATATAGAGACGGGGCGAACCCGTCCCTATATTACTGTTTGCATGAATTATTTGTATGCTTCTATGAGGAGGTTCAGTATTTTGATGGCACACTCCGGGATTTTTGAGCCAGGGCCGAAAATAGCCATAGCGCCCGCATCATAGAGGAACTGATAATCCTGTGGAGGTATGACACCGCCGACGATGACCATGATATCACCTCTTCCGAGTTTGTTAAGTTCCTCTATAACCTTAGGAACCAATGTTTTATGTCCGGCTGCGAGGCTTGATACACCGAGAACGTGAACATCATTTTCGACTGCTTCACGGGCAGCTTCCTCAGGAGTCTGGAACAAAGGACCCATATCGACATCGAAGCCTATGTCGGCGTAACCTGTAGCCACGACCTTGGCACCCCTGTCGTGTCCGTCCTGTCCCATTTTAGCAATCATAATACGAGGCTGACGACCGACCATCTTGGCGAACTTTTCGGCGAGAGCCTGAGCTTCCTTAAATTTTTCGTCATCCTTCGATTCTGAAGAATAAACGCCTGATATTGAACGAATCACAGCTTTATATCTACCAAATACTTTTTCACATGCTAAAGAAATTTCACCTAACGATGCACGTTTTTTAGCGGCATCGACGCTAAGTTCGAGAAGGTTGCCCTCGCCTGTCTCACAGCAACGGGTGATGGCATTGAGAGCAGCCTCCACCTCATCGTTGTTTCTGTTGGCTCTCAGTTCTGCAAGACGGCGGATCTGCGCTTCCCTGACGGCAGTGTTGTCAACTTCGAGAGTCTCGATAGGTGTTTCCTTTTCGAGACGATACTTGTTGACGCCGATAATGGTGGTGTTGCCTGTATCAATCTTAGCCTGTTTGCGGGCTGAAGCCTCTTCGATACGCATTTTCGGGATACCTGTTTCGATAGCTTTGACCATACCGCCGAGTTCCTCGACTTCCTGGATATGCTTCCATGCCTTGTGTGCGATTTCATTGGTCAGGGATTCAACATAATACGAACCTGCCCACGGGTCAACGCTGCGGCAAACGTTGGTTTCCTCCTGAATGTATATCTGGGTGTTACGTGCGATACGTGCACTGAAATCCGTTGGAAGTGCAAGGGCCTCATCGAGAGCATTGGTATGCAGTGACTGTGTATGGCCAAGTGCTGCGCCCATAGCCTCAATGCAGGTACGCGCAACGTTGTTGAACGGATCCTGTTCGGTAAGGCTCCATCCGGAAGTCTGGCA
>CALFIZ010000174.1 GCA_937877575.1 uncultured Marinilabiliales bacterium
CTTATCAAGGATTTTCCGTCATTACAGGAAGGAGACACAAAATCTGTATTTGCTTATTTGTCCAATCGAAAGATACTCACAAAGTTCAAGAAGGAGAAGAGACCATCTGTCCCGGCACTGGAAATGCACGCCTTTGGTTGGAGCATGGTCTATATGGCATTCAAGGCGTTCATCTTTCTGAAGACATCCGAAGTCTATACACAAGTATATGTCCCAGATAGTACACCATCAGCTTTCAGACGGAAAGGGTTCAAGCCGCTGAACTATATTCAGGTTGATGCTACTTGGGATATGAACATTGATGTGAATACTCCTTTCCCTGTCCGTGGACATTTCGTTCATCAGCCTTGCAAAGATGAAAAAGGTGAATGGACTCGAAAGCTAATCTATGTTGAACAGTACATGAAGAAAGGGTATCACCGAAAAGCCAAGAAACTCTCCGGTGATAATACTGCTAAGCAAGAGAATCTATAATCTCATGAGCAATAGCCTTTGCATCTTTGCGACACTGTTGCATGGCATCAAAGGCTTCTTGCTTCTCACCAATCAAGTAGTTATTGATTATGGCCTGCATTTGGTCGGCACTGTAATAAGTATTAATGATTGCAGATACGATATTACCGTAAACAAACTCACCGATTGGCATCATAATAGCCGTTGCCGTCCAGTAAGACTCTCCACCTTCCTGCTCAGGCAAATGCTGCTGTGCATTTACATAGATAATCACCTGTTTCATCCCGCCGTTTGACCTTACGGTGTAACGCGGCGGACATTCTGGACCTCTCCATTCTGTCTTTTTCATAACGAATCCTCCCTATTTTGAAATTGTTGTTAATCTTGATTACATGCCTGCTTGTTTTGAAAGAGATGAACTTCAAAAGATATGTGTTCCTGAGAAGCAGTTTTATCCGCATGGCAAAATTAGTGGTGTGTGCTGAGAAACCTATATATGAATTCAATGCCTGCAACTGCTTGTTCAGTTCCGCAACATCGCTCATATGACAGGTGCTGGAAGACAATATTCTTCTGCACAGCTCATTCACTCGATGGAGCCTGTTGGCAAAATGACCGAACGTCCTGTTCGACAAATAGATTCTGTCATACTTGACAACATATCCGACAAACTTGATACCTTTCGAATAGTGCTGGATGTATTTCTTGTCTTCATGCAAGGTAATTCCAAGATTAGTTTTCAGGTAATTCCGGGCAAAGATGAAAGCATCATAGACCTGTGAGCTTTCTGGGAGCACAACTACAAAATCATCCACGAAGCGCTCGTATCTACCACCTCTCGAATGGGTCCATTCGTTCATTACCTCGTCGAAATATGACAAGTAAAAATTTGCGAGTATTTGCGATGTCAGATTACCGATAGGCAGTCCTGAATTTTCATCAACGTGAAACAGGCTCTTGTTATCCGGCAATTGTTCGAAGAGTTCCGTCTTTCCTTTCATCTTGCAATCCCTGGAAGGATTATGCATTATGACGACGCACAGAGTACGGAACACAAGGTCGATATCCTGCCCTTTATAATTGGCATAGACAAACTCTTTCAACAGTCGGATTAGAATATCTTTCTTTATGCTCATAAAGAACCCGATAATATCGAAACGTCCGAGGTATGCCTCTTTCCTGTATCCGTCAGTTACAAGAAATATATCATTCCTGACCGCTTCGACAGCCGCCTGAGTTCCAAATCCCTTCCGGCAGTTGAAGGATACGTCACCTTGTACACGGAACCGCTCCTCGAACAACGGATTGAGTTTCATCATCAACCAATGGTGTACAATCCTGTCGCGGAAATTAGCCGCAAACACCTCGCGGAGCTTCGGTCTTGTAACGCAGAAGCAAATAGATGTAGTAGGACGATACGTGCCAGATTCGACTTCCTCTGCAAGACGGAACAGGTCATACTCATAATCGAGCCTGTACCGGATACAACTGTCACTTGATTTCTTGTTACGGCAGCAGTCATCATAGGCATTTATCCATGCCTGCTTCCTTTCTTCACCGAGAGCGGCGCAGGGCCTCACAACGTTATTGTTGTACTTGTTGTTGTTGTTAACGTTACCACTATTGAAATTGACGTTCCAAGCGTTGTTCTGATTATATTCAGACGATGACCAGTGGTTCGAAGCCCTAACTGCGAATAGTGCCTTGTTCTTAACTAACCTGCCTTTTTCAATGGCGGCGTTAGTCATTCGCCCATTCAATCGAAAAAAAGAAACTTTCCTCATAACCGTAATCAATCAGAAAGAGTTGCGGCTATCTTGTCAACCTTCTTCACAGTGGCGTTTCTCCACCTGCCCAATTCAATTCCGATTTGAGTCATAAGATCAAGAAAACGCGTGCGCTGAGATTTTGAGATGACATGTTTTCCTCGTGCCGGATTTGCAGAATACTCCGTAAGTCCTTTTGTCAGGAACTTGACTTCCGTCATCCGCAAAACCACCACGTCAAGATAATCCAACCGAAGCTTCACATCCTCAGTCTGCAAAGCAATAGCAACCGCAGCGGCGGCTTCAATCACATCCTCCATAATCCTGTCGATATCCTTCTGGACGACCATGTTTCTTGGCGCGTTCTCGAAGGTGTCAAGGCACCACAGATGAAACAATTCAAACTGCCGATATAAGGACGACTGTTCCGCTTTCACAACAAATCAAATTTTTAGTTATATGATACAGGCTCTTTTATGAGTTTTTTGTCTTGTAATTTTTATCCGGCAGGGCGTCGAAGCCCCGCCGGAAAAGGCATAAAGTCCTAAAATGCGGCGCAGGGCCTCACAACGCCAGTGCCGTACTTGACGTAGGGGTTAACGAGACCACTAGCGAAATTGACGGCCCAGGCGTAGAGCTGATTAGAGTCAGACGATGACCAGTGGTTCGAAGTCGAGAACCGAGTAAATATCCCGGCATCAGCTGCATTTGCAAAGATATCCCCGAAGATATTATATGCATCAGCCTCGTAATTCGATGCCTGATTATAACAAGTTCTTCCAAGGAAACAAAGCCGGGCAAGCTCTCCGACAGACGGCAAGTACCAATGATTGGCAGTAAACTTGGCATTCAATGTCTGACCGTTTGCAACAGTAGGCTCATACGCAAAGCACTCCGAGGCCGCAGGATACAGATACTGCTGATAGATTGCCGGATAAGACGACTCAAGTTCCTCACGTGCAAAATTCTGAATATTCAGAATAGCCGTGGACAACTTATCCCTGTCATCATCATCAGGCTTGAAATAAGTATAGTTCGTATCATCCGACGGATCATTAGGCGTGCCGTTATCATAGGTCGTTCCGCTGAGAACTCTATTCCTGTGGAAGATGATATACGCCGTATCTGCGAATCCCTGTGGAACGAGAGTGTCAGACTCATACAAATCATCCGTCCCGAAGATATTGTTCTTCAGCGTAGCTCCGAGTTCGACAGGATTGAGATACCCCATGCTATGCAGATTGGCATAGCTCTTCCAGTATCTCTGCGGGTCTGTGGCAGGAAATTCCGACGACGGATTGCTCGTGTCAATCATATTGGCGTAAGTACAATACAATCCGTTACCAGTTGTAAACTCTGTCAGATTAGGTACGTTGAACGGTGATGTAGCAACGCCATTCAAGTTATAAGTAAGGGCGTTATCGCCGGATGACGGGAATCCGTACTGTCCTATAATAGCTGCCCCGTTGGGATACAGGCCCCAGACTCTTGAATTGGCATTATGCAAGGCAACCATACGACGGTCATAGACACCTGTCGGCTCACCGTTGTCATAAATCTGCTTGCAGTAGAAGCAGATTCCAATCGGAGTCTTGCTGACGTTCAGTCTGTCATCCCACGTTCCGTCATGATATACATAGTCACCAATCTGTGCCTGCCGCTTATAACAACGGATTGTTGCAGTAGCAAGAGTCAGCATTGAGCCGTCATAGAGATGAACGAGACAGCCGATAGTAACAGTAGGTCCCGTGCCGCCGCTTTCCACTCCCATCTCCAGACAAGTCACGTTGCCGTAGTCGTCAATGGATACATAGTCTTCCGGATCTATACCCTGAGAACCGCCAACAATAGACCATTCATAGGAACGTATCGTATTGCCGGAAACGACATTCGGAATAAGGTCATAGTATTTGACCTCATCCACATGATCAAAATATCCGTCACCCGTTATGGTCACACTTGACAATGCGGAACGGACATAAGAGATATAAAGCGGATTGCTTTCGCTGTCTATGTCACCGAACTTGTCTATCAATTGCTTCTTCAGCGCGAAAGTCATCTGACCGCTTATGGAAGTAGCCATCTGGATTCTTCCGGTAAGTGTGAGATTCGGTACAGTAAGAAGCCAGATAAGGAATGGCGTAGTCACTCCTGTCCAATTGATGTTCGTCAAGGTCAGGTTCTGAATTACATTCTCCGCAAGAGCACTGTTATACGCATAACAGCCCATTACGAAATCAAGCGAGTCGAAAGCCACCGGCTCAGCTATGACGAGTCTTGTAAGACCGGTAAAGTCACCGACACTGAGCGTCGCAAGATTCGGACACTTGGTGATATTGATTACCTGGAACCCGGCAGGCAGTCGTACTTCAGTAAGTGTGGTAGTCTGAGGCAAAGCCAAGTTGGTGATTGCCGTTCCGCGAAGGTCTACGCTCTGAAGCCGCATCAATGCGGTGATGCCGTTCCTGAACGATGTCAGAGTAGAACAGTTGCGACAGTTGATTGTTTCAATATTCGTTGAGCCGCTGATGTCGGCAACGCTGAGAGGGAACGTCACATCGGCAGCGGTGTTGCCGTAGCACTTGAACGAGCGCAGGCGCTCCGACGTGAACGCAATCTCCGTTGATGCATCTCCGTCCTTGTTACCGTTACCCCAAAGCCCGATATTTCCGATATCCGAAAGTTCGTTGATGAAGTGCAGGAAGATGGTATTACCACTAACCGCCGTACCCATAGCAAGAGAATAGGTCTCTCCAGCCGCAACGCGCACGTTGCTTTTCATCGGAGCGTCAGCAGGGTTTCCGAGTTTGGACATCGGATAGATCCAGAAGTGAGGAGTGATAGATGCAACATACTGACCGAGATAACCACGGAAAGACAACATGTCAAGCTCATATCCGGCATAACCGGCAAGCATGATGATACGGCGCTTCACATATTCCCGTTCGCTGTCATACTGGTCTCCGAGAGACTGTGTGAGAGGAGCTTGAGCAGGCTGCTCCGACATATAGAAAGTGGCTGGAACCTCATAACGGATACGCGCCTGTTCATTCCACGCAACAGCGGGGAAGTATTTCTGGTTGCGAAAGAAATACTTGTCCATACATCCTTGTGGAGTTGTAGGTATCGCCGTACCGTCAGGCATCGTATCGCCGACTCCTACCAGCGCAGCCATCCTCGTGAAGATGGTATTCATCATCGCCTGCAACTCGTTCTGCCTGTCGCCGTTTAGTCCGAGAGCACGCCCGTAAGTGGCTTCGAGGTTGTTGTTCAGCACATTGTCCTGACCATCCCAGTAAGTCCTGTCCTCGCTGTCGGTATCGTGTTCCAAGATATAGTACGGCTTGGACTGGATACCGGCATTGTTCGTCTTAAAGATAGTGTCGAGGTCATCGTCGTTCATCTCCATGTTGGGACGATAGGACTCATCCTGTTGCTGATTCGCATGAGGATTGAAACGGTAGTAAGTGTTCTTCGACCTGTTATCCGTACCAGCCCAGAACTTCATTATCTCATGGTGGAACAGATGTGACAGTTTGTGCAGATACAGATTGGAATTCACATAAGTTGCAAAGATATTCGCAAGATGCGTCTTGAAGACCGTGTTGAGCGCTTCCGCCGAAACACCTGTATAGGTAATCGTTATTCCAAGGAACGCCTCAAGCTCATCCTTGAGATTGAATGTCAGAGTCCTGTTTTTACTTCCGTCAGTGTCATACCACATGTCAGCCGATGAATGGCTTGACGGTCTCGTAGTTTCAGCATTCAGGTTATACAGACAGTTGAGATTGTAATATGTCTTCACGCCCTGAACGAGACGAAGCCCGGCAGGAACAAACTCGCGGCTCTCTTCCGTTCCGTTCTTTGCATAATGGCAACGATAAAGATCGAACCGGTTGTATCCTGAACCGGAGCCGTTAATCCAGTATGCGGACTTGTAGTCGAAATCATCGTCCATTGCGGATGTGTTCAGTTCCGCAAGCGTACCAGCCCAAGGCTTGATACTGACGTTGGTAAGATAAAGGAAATTCACGACAGGCTGCAAGAGCTTCACCTGTGCAGTAGTCGGCACTTCACTCGATGCTTCCGCCGCATCCTGAACGACGTATTCCCATGCCCCCTGCCCGTCATGCAGGTCAGCCGTATCACCGAAGTCGAAATTAAGGTTCTTGATTCCGGCATACATGAACGCTTCATTGGAGACGCTGTATGTGATGGCCCCCGTATCAACGAAAGGAACACGAAAGTCTGTAAGCGGGTTGTTGTTCAGAGCGCCTTCCAAGATGCAGTCACCGGCTGCAAGGTCCGCATCGGATACGCCCCAAGTAGGTTTGTCCGCCTTGCCGGGGCCATAAGTCATCATCCCCTGAAAGACCTTCAGGCTGTCGTCATTTCCCTCGGTGCGCTGAACGAAATACATGAACGGTTCTTCCTTGACAGTAACGCGTTCTCCGTTGGCAAAGTCAGTCATGCTGCCGGTCACTATCTGTGCATAAAGGTCATTGTAAAGATTACAGGCTCCCATCTTGTGAGTCTGCATTGACGATGCGTAGTTGACCTTGCCAACAAGCTTCTTCGCAAGCGGGTCTCCGCTTTCAAGTTTGTATCCGAATTTGGTCCCCCCAAAGCCGACATTTCCGTCCAAGTCTACGAATACTTGTCGCAGTGTTCCATTGTCATTGTACTTGTATTCGTCATGACCGGCTCCCGTCTTCTTGTCCTCCTGATGCTGAACATTCCACTCAGGATAACCCATAGCGGTAGTACCTTGACCTTTCAGACGGACACCATACAGGATACCGGAATGCGCCCTGTCGAGTGTTCCGTCAGAGTTGTGCCGGTAGATTTCCGCATAACCGTATCTGTAAGTATCATTGCTGTTGTTCTTGTTCACAGGAAGACCATGCCAGACGATGCAGTTATAGCCTGCCGCGACAGACTTCGCCAGCGAGATAAGCCCGCCAGACAGGATATCATTGGCTTCTTGCAACTCTGCACGCTCAGAACCGGTAGGAAGCACAGAAATCCTGTTCTTAAGAACACCGGTTGGCTCGACATTGGCCTTCTCGTTCGTATCCTTATAGATACGGATGCAGTAGATATCCAGTATGCAGCCATCCTGACCGAGTACAATATTGCCGCCTGCATTGATTTCCGTGGATTCAGTAGGGTCGAAGGTGTACTCCTTGTTAATCTTTGCATCCAGATACTCACGGATAATAGAGATGGTCTTCGTAGCAGGCTGGTCTGTGCCACGTGAAGTGTCCGGATTGGCAAGCGTGTAGTTATAGCAGATGTTATACACCTGATGAACACGTACATTCTCCTGCCAAGACATGTCAGCATTCTCCCAAATGGTCTGTGAAGCAGCGACAAATGCTCCGTTAAGCGGCTTGATGTATAATCCCTTCGGATTGCTCGCATTCCGGTTGCCGATGGTAATGACAGGATCATCCTCGTTCGTCACGCTCCGTGCCGCCATGTCAATCTCGATAGTCAGATAGTGACGGCTGTTGGCGGTGAATTCCGAATAGATGTCATAGGGAATAGTCACACGTCCACCGGCAGGAATACGGAATATCCTGATGCCGCTCGAATCAGTCATCCATCCGTCAACGCCGTCTTCGAATGACATGTTCTCAAAGACACAGTTAGCTATCTCCGTATCAGTCGCAGCATTGATTATCTTTGCCGGATTGGTTTCGCTGTTGGAACGTAATCCGGGATTGAGGTAAAAGTCCGCACCGGCAACGGGAGAATAGTCGACGGTATTGTCCACTTGAAAAAAGGCAATTTCAGCCGCACTGATAGGAGTCCCGTCAACATCGGCATATACATAAACATCAATGTAGTTGTTGCTTGATTCTATGCTGACATTCTGCGAGAATGGATAGATAGTGTTGTTCTCGACATTCTCCACTATCTGCGTGAGCCATGTAATAGACCTGTCCTGATTGGCGATATAGAAGATGACGTCAGATGTATCACCTGAGTCGAGTGACGGATTGTACATATTCCAAGAGAAGATGGTCTCCGTCTCGTAGTTTGCCATTATCTCTATCAATCCCTGCACAGCTATCAAAGGAGTCGCAGTAGACGCATCAGCAACGATAATAATCTGGTTCTTGATATGATTGCTTTCTACAGTCTGCTCGCCATAAGTGCAGGTTATCCAAGCTTCGACTTCGCGGACTCCGTTCGTTCCGAAGAAGCCGATGTTATTGCCTGTCGTTTCCATGAACGACGCAGTGATAATCTCCGTCGGCGAATTGGTGGCAATATCCACCACATCAACGGTCTTGGAAGCCGTAACGCCAGTGAATTTGACATGCAGTGTCTTTGTAACGTTACCAAGAACGATGTATCGAGCCGTTATGGACGGATTGGATACTCCGGCAACCAGCTTTGCGTCACGATACCAAGCAGCATCGCTCTCAATCCGGAGTTCAAGCCCCGCTTTGATGATTGTGACTTGCTGCTGCTTCGGATTGGCATTGATGGTATTGGTGATCCTGAACTGAATATTCTGCTCACCTCCGGAAAGATAATTGGAAATGTCAATGTCTGTGAACGCCGTGCTACCATGTCCTACAGAAGCAAGACTACGGGAAAACAATTCAGTCTGGTTCCCGGTAGCGGCATTGATGCCGATGACAGACAAAGTGACTATCTGACCGGTAGGTACATAAGAGACGTCCTGACCGCTTTGCGAAATCTCGCTTTCGGAATACTGTACGCCTACGACAACGTTTCCGTCAGCAGAAAGGATTGATGCATCTCCTGACAGAACGTCACCGTTGTATTTGAGTGTCAGTATCTGTTCGTAGTCGCCCTGTGCAATGACAATATTCACATTGCCGTCCGCATCCGGCTCTATAGGAGTCGAACTGTTGAACGAAATGGAACGGACAGATTTATCTTGCAGTTCTATCGCGGCATTGACCAGTGTATTAAACTCCGATGAAGCCAATCGCCCTTGTGCGGTTGCACCATCGTTCTCCACCTTGTTCTGTAAAGAAGTAAGATCTATCATAATACCTAACGATTAAAAAACTATTGGGAAAGAATAGGGGAATCCTGTGTCCCCCTCATCGCTTCGCTCGGCAAACAGCGTGTATCCGATGTATATCTTCAAAAGTCGCGAGGTCATATTGTCCGAATAGACCATGTACCACGTTTTTGGATCCAGCTCTGTCGCATCACGCTTGGCTTGATACTGAGACCAAGTGAGATGATATGTGGGCAGTTCGTTGATGTACTTCACAATCCACTCCTCCTCTGTCCCTTCGAATCCGTGCTGCACGGCAATCTCGTATGCCGACTTGCCCGGTTCTCCCTGCGGTCCGTTCTGCAACTCCTCACGGAAGGTATCGGCACTGATTCTCTTGTTCGTTCCGTTCTGAACAATGGCCACAAAATCCTCTGAACCCAGAGCATCCGTTTCAGGAAGCTCTGAGTCCTTGACGGCTTTCTTCGACAATCGCCGTCTGATTTCTTCTATTTGACTCTCAGTAAAATGAGCCATTATTTCTTAGTATTAGAAGAACTTGTTGATTTGCTCTTTGCAATCTCTTTCTGAGCGGCAATCTTTTTCTCCTCAATCTCCTTCTTTTGTTTCAACTCATCGTCAGACTGCCTCAGTTCAGCATCAAATTGCCGGATTTCCTCTGCCAGCTTCTGCCGTTCAATCTCAAGTTCCTGATTGCGCAGGTCAATATTGTTCTGCGTCT
>CALFIZ010000175.1 GCA_937877575.1 uncultured Marinilabiliales bacterium
CGTGTCGGAGAGGCAGGCTGGCCATGTGTATGGGCAAGCATCGGTATGTCTTTCCATTCTTCGGCAAGTGACAGCAGTTTGTTGCTTATTTCCAACAATTTAGGGCAGACAACGTTGTCGAAGGCATCGTGCAGCATCATCGGGAATGCAGTATTGTTGATGTCCTGCGAAGTCAGTCCGAAATGGATGAACTCGTTGTATTTGTTTATGCCGAGTTCGGTGAATTTCTCCCTCAGGAAATATTCCACCGCCTTCACGTCGTGATTTGTGGTTTTTTCTATCTCTTTGATTTTCAGGGCATCATCTATGGATAGTTCCTTGTAGATGTTTTGAAGTGTCGGAAATAAAGAGTGGTCGAATGAAGTCAGTTGCGGCAGAGGGTATTCGCACAGAGCCATGAAATATTCGACTTCGGTTTTTATGCGGTATTTTATCAGGGCGTATTCAGAGAAACAGTCCCTGAAGGGTTCTGTTTTTGAAGCGTATCTTCCGTCGATGGGTGATACGGCTGTTAGTGATATGAGTTCCATAATGTTATGCTCTTATGATTTCAAATTCGCCGTCTTCCTTGAAGCGGGCGATGGTTGAGGCTTTAGGTTCGATGCTTGTCTCCATTGCCTTGTCAACCACGAAGTCCACGCTTTTGATGATGGTCTGGCTTATTTCGCTGAAGTGCATCGGTGTCGGGTTGCCGGTTATATTGGCTGAGGTTGAGATGATAGGTTTTCCGAAGGTTCTGATAACCTCCTTGCAGAAATCTGTTTTGACCATTCTGATGGCTATGGAGCCGTCGGTGGCAACAACGTTTTTCGGCAGGTTTTTGGCATTGGGATAGATGACCGATAGCGGTTTTCTGACGATATTCACAAGGTCAACAGCCATAGGCGGGACATTGGTCACGTAGTCGAAAAGTCTGTCAACTGTGTCTATAAGGATTATCATGCTTTTTTCCGGCGGCCTTATCTTGATTTTATAAATCTGATTTACGGCATCGGCATCTGTTGCGTCGCATCCCAATCCCCAGATGGTGTCGGTGGGGTAGAGGATGGTCTTGCCGTTTTTCAGGAATTCCACTGTTTTTGCAACTTGTTCGTCAAAAATTTCCTTGTATCTTTTATCCATATATCAGTCGGGTCTTAGTTCTCAATTATACGTAAAGCTTCGTTGAGGCTGATTTTCTTGTCGGTGGTGTCGGAACGGTGTCCTATGATGAGGGCGCAGGGCAGCATGTATTTGCCTGCGGGGAAGTTCCTTTCGCGTGTTCCGGGTATCACTATCGAACCTGCCGGCACGACCCCCTTATAAGTCTTTGGTTCATTTGCAGTCACATCAATGATGTGAGTTGATGCGGTGATGACTGTGTTGGCGCCGAGGACGGCATCGTGCTGAATGTGGGCGCCTTCGACGATGATGCATCTGGAGCCTATGAAGCAGTGGTCTTCAACGATGACCGGCTGTGCCTGAATCGGCTCAAGGACTCCGCCTATGCCGACGCCTCCGCTTAGATGGACATTTTTCCCTATCTGTGCGCATGAGCCCACTGTCGCCCACGTGTCAACCATTGTGCCTGAATCAACGTAGGCGCCTATGTTTACGAAACTTGGCATAAGTACCACATTCGGTGCGATGTAAGCTCCGTGCCGTACCGATGCAGGCGGCACCGCTCGGACATTTGCATCCTCGAAATCCTGCCGTATGTCAATCTTGTCATAGTACGAGATGTCACCCGTGTTTATCTTTTTGTTTCCGGAAATGATGAAAAACAGCAGAATGGCCTTTTTCAACCATTCGTTCACTTTCCATTCCCCATCCGGACCCGGTTCCGCAACACGCATGGTTCCATCGTTGAGACAGTTGATGCATTTTGTTATTATATCTCTGTATTCCAACGATTTAAGCAGTTCACGGTTCTCCCATGCAGACTCAATTCCATCCTTTAAATTGTTCATCTGAATTTTTTTACAAAAATACGGAAAAATTTTTTTAACTTTGCAAAAATTATGGGAAGATTGTTTGCTATTGATTATGGGCGTAAGCGCATAGGCATTGCGGTGTCGGATGAAACACAGATTATTGCCAATGCACTTACCACCGTTCCGGCTCATCAGATATTCGATTTCATTAGTGGCTATCTTGCTGAAAATGAAGTCGAATGCTTTGTTGTGGGACTTCCTGTGGATATGGCCGGAAGACCGTCCGAATCATCGCAGTACATCGAACCCTTTGTTAAAAAACTAAAGAAATTGTATCCTAATATTCCTGTCTATAGGGTAGATGAGAGATTTACCTCTGTTCTGGCACACGATGCCATCCTGATGTCGGGAGCAAAAAAGACCAAACGTCAGGACAAGGCTCTCGTTGACAGAGTCAGCGCAACCATCATTTTGCAGTCTTTCATGGAAAATCCTCAGTTTTACAAGGACAGGAGTTAATTAATTGACCAAAAATGATATATCCGATTGTCGCATACGGTCATCCGATTTTGAAGAAAAGGGCCGCTGAAATTTCTCCGGATTATCCGGAGTTGAAACAACTTGTCGAAGATATGTTTGAGACCATGTATCATTCTGAGGGCGTAGGGCTTGCTGCTCCGCAGATTAATCTTCCAATACGTGTGTTTGTCGTTGATGCCGATGATTTCAAGGAAAAATATCCTGAAGGCGAAGGCTTCAAAAGAGCGTTTGTCAACCCTCAGATTATAGAGGAAGACGGTGAGAACTGGTTCTTCAATGAAGGCTGCCTCAGTGTTCCCGGAATACACGAGGATGTGGCCAGGAAACAGCGTGTCCACCTGAAATATCAGGATGTTGATTTCAACGAGCACGACGAGTGGTTCGAAGGCATCTGCGCCCGCGTCATACAGCATGAATACGACCATCTTGAAGGCAAGGTGTTTACAGACCGCCTCAGCAGCATCAACAAGCTGCTCATCAAGAAAAAATTGAATGAGATTCTCTCCGGAAAGGTTGAACATTCCTACAAGATGATTTTTGGAAACGGGAAATAGTCAAGTCTAAGTCATGCTGCCCGGCTACATAGTCATAAACCTGTATGATATCATCGATATCGTTTTGATAGCCTTTCTTATGTATTGGCTTTTCAAGATGCTGGAGGGGACCACGGCAATCAACCTTTTTATAGGCATAATAGCCGTTGTTTTGCTGCGAATCGTGGTTTCGGAACTGAATATGAAAATGCTTTCGTCACTTTTCGATGCCGTGTTCTCTGTCGGTTTTATCGCTCTGATTGTCCTGTTCCAGCCTGAGATAAGGAAGTTCCTCAATACTATGGGCAAGTCGTTGCATAATAACAGGTTCTTTAAACTCATTTTCAAAAGTAAGCGATATCTCAGCCTTTTCTCCGTCTAAGGCTATCATATCTCTGTCCTTGCCCGGGCGAAAGCTTCTTACACCCGTGCAAAGCCATACTGCCTCTATGAGATTTGTCTTGCCCTGTGCGTTTTCGCCCATAAGAATGTTGAGCTTACCATGAGGGCTTATCTCAACGTCTTTGAGATTTTTAAACCCATTGCAGGAAAATTTGTTTATTTTCATTGATAAACCACTATCTCGGTATCTATTTCCGGTATCTGTACCTTATCCTTCGGGTATATCTTCTTTCCCCTCATGGTGCAGACCTCACCGTTCACATTTATTCTGCCCTCTTTTATAATAAGCTTCCCGTCTGCCCCTGTTTCGACGAGCCCTGCAAATTTCAGCAGCGAGTCAAGCTTTATAAATTCGGTAGTTATCTTTATTTTTATCTGTTTCATGATACTTTAATTCTGCTTTAGCCTTACAGGCAGCACAAGATATGTATAATGCTCGCCGCTCAAAGGCACTATCTTCATAGGCA
>CALFIZ010000176.1 GCA_937877575.1 uncultured Marinilabiliales bacterium
AATGTTTTGTATAAGATTCGGATTGCAGTCTATACTGATGATTCCAAGTACATTCCTGAAAGCTTAGCCCGTGATTACAAATACGTTGGAGACAGTGATCCTGTAATCGTGGTGGGCGCAGGTCCTGCCGGGCTCTTTGCTGCATTGCGGCTGCTTGAGAAAGGCCTGAAACCGGTGATTATTGAGAGGGGCAGGGATGTCCACAGCCGGAAATACGATATTGCAAACCTTGTGCGTGAAAGTAATGTCAATCCTGATTCCAACTATTGTTTCGGTGAAGGCGGTGCAGGGACTTTCTCTGACGGCAAACTTTTTACGCGTTCAACAAAACGCGGGAATGTCGGTGAGTTGCTGAAGATTTTTGTCGAACACGGTGCAAATCCGGACATTCTCGTGGATGCACATCCGCATATCGGCACAGACAAGCTGCCTGCCATCATGGAAAACATACGCCACACCATTGTCGGCCACGGCGGAGAATATCATTTCGATTCAAGAGTCGTTGACTTTATTGTCAAGGATGGTGTCTGCAAGGGAGTAATCGATAACAAAGGTGTCGTGTATGAGGGGATTGCAGTTGTGCTTGCCACGGGACATTCGGCACGTGACGTATATCATCTTCTGTATGAAAAGGGACAGATGCTTGAGCCTAAGGGTTTCGCGATGGGGGTAAGACTTGAGCATCCGCAGGAAATAATCAACAATATTCAGTACCATTATCAGAACAAACAGCTCAATCTTCCCGCTGCCGCCTATTCTATTGTCCAGCAGGTTGATGGACGAGGTGTTTTTTCTTTTTGCATGTGCCCCGGTGGGGTGATTGTGCCGTCTTGTACGGACGCGGATGAATTGGTTGTCAACGGCATGTCGAATTCAAAGCGTAACGGACGTTATGCCAATTCCGGGCTCGTAGTGCAGATTGAGCCTGAGGATTTGGCTGAGTACCGGAAGTTTGGTGTTTTCTCCGCAATGGAGTTCCAGCGCGAAACGGAGCAGCGTTTCTTTGATATGAAGACAAGGACCCTCGTTGCCCCAGCACAACGTATGGTTGATTTTGCCAACGGCAGAATGTCGCAGAAAGTCGGGAAAAGCACGTATGCTCCGGGAATAGTCAGTGCTCCGGTTCATGAAATGCTGCCGGCTTTCATAGCAGACCGTATGAGAAAAGCATTTCCGCTGTTCGGTAAGAAGATGCACGGCTTTTTTACCAATGAGGCCCAGTTGGTCGGACTTGAGTCGCGCACATCCTCTGCAGTTCGTGTTATCCGTGACCCGATGACATGCGAGGCTGTGAATTTGAAGAGACTGTATCCGTGCGGTGAAGGAGCAGGATATTCCGGCGGAATCGTCTCCTCGGCAATCGATGGTATTAACGTGGCGGATGCCATCGCCCGCAATCAGAAGTAACTCCGCTTCAGAGTGAAGTCTGTTAATTAACCTGTTGATACGAAATCGTCTTTTGCAGTCGTTTTATACGCATAATAATTATTAAATTTGCAGTTTACACAAGATAGAATATATGCCAAACAAAAAGAAGACTCCAACCACTAAACAACCTGATATCCAACAGTATAAGCCTACTAACAGCAAAAATAGGAAGAAGAGGAATGACAGACGGCAGTCTTCCGGTTCCAAGACTTTGATTCTGATACTCGGTATTGTCATTACTGTTTTTGCAGTATATACCATATTGGCGATGATTTCCTATATGATAGGCTGCATAAGTTCTTCAACTACAGGCATTACTGCCGAATATCACGGATGGGATTACATAGTCGGTAACGAAACAACCCAGAATTTCATGGGACGTATCGGTGATGTGATTGCCATTCTGTTTTTCAAGAAACTTTTTGGTATAAGTTCATTTGTTCTCCTGACTGTCCTGTTGTTCTATGGAATCAAATTCATTTTCAGGAAAAATCTTATGAGACGAAGGTACGGACTGGCTTCAGCTCTGTTTTTGACAATGTTCTTCTCTGTGGTGCTGGCATTGGTTTTCCCGTCGAATAACACTTCCAACCTGTTTGTCAATATTCTTCCGGGTCAGTTTGGACTTGTTGTCTGCGAATTTCTGAAACCGTATATCGGAACTATCGGACTGGCTGTCATATTGCTGATAGCAGGTCTTCTTTACGGCTATTTCCGTTATAACATCAATGTTCTCAAGATTTTTGAAAAGAGAAGTACTGAGGATGACATGGATACAGAAGATAATGACCGGAAAGATGGTTATCAGAGTTATAGAGATGAAAACCGGCTTGATGAAGGTGACAATCTGCATGGAGTGGATGATGGTGAAAATGATGAATCCAACTCTGATTTGAAAGAGGATGACATAAGTGATGACGAACTGGGTGAGATAAAAATTGTCAGGAGAATTCCTGCGGACGATTCTGACCCTGATGATGATTTTGAGGTGAAGACCGAAAAGGATATTGATGATGGTGAGTCTGACGAGATAATAGTGGAGCGTCCTGAGGAAGAGGTGCTTACTGATGATAAGCTGAAAGATCATTATACCATTGATGAAGAATATGATCCGACGCTCGATTTGCCTGAATATGTCATGCCTCCTTTGTCTTTGCTCAATGATTATGGTAGTGGCAGTGCTGATATTTCTGATGATGAAATAGAGATGAACCGTCAGAAAATCAAGACGACACTCCATAATTATTCCATTGAAATCCAATCAATTAAGGCTACCGTCGGTCCGACTATCACTTTGTATGAGATAGTTCCGGCACCCGGTGTCAGAATATCAAAGATTAAGAATCTTGAAGACGATATAGCACTCAACCTGGCGGCAATAGGTATTCGTATCATTGCGCCGATACCCGGTCGTGGAACCATCGGCATTGAAGTGCCTAACAGCAAGCCGCAGACTGTCTCGATGAAGTCGGTCCTTTCCTCGAAGAAGTTCATCGAATCCACGATGGAACTGCCTATTGCCCTCGGCAAGACGATTCAGAATGAAACATACGTCACAGACCTTGCCAAGATGCCGCACCTTCTTGTTGCAGGTGCCACAGGACAGGGCAAGTCTGTGGGTCTCAATGCAATAATTACTTCTTTGCTTTATAAGAAACATCCTTCACAGCTCAAATTCGTCATGGTTGACCCTAAGAAGGTGGAATTCACCCTGTATGCAAAGATTGAACGCCATTTTTTGGCAAAACTTCCTAATGCTGCCGAGGCAATCATAACAGACACCAAGAATGTCGTCAACACCCTTAATTCCCTGCTGATTGAAATGGATGACCGTTATGAGTTGCTTAAGAAGTCGGGTGTCAGAAACATCAAGGAATATAACGCCAAATTTATTGCCCGTAAGCTCAATC
The DNA here is from genome assembly GCA_937877575.1 of uncultured Marinilabiliales bacterium. Classification (GTDB taxonomy): domain Bacteria; phylum Bacteroidota; class Bacteroidia; order Bacteroidales; family BM520; genus RGIG7150. Next base: position 3,339 of record CALFIZ010000176.1, read on the forward strand.
CTGAAAACGGACACAGGTTTCTGCCTTACATAGTGGTCGTCATAGATGAGTTCGGTGATTTGATTATGACTGCCGGACGTGAGGTGGAGACACCTCTGACAAGATTGGCACAACTTGCGCGAGCTATTGGTATTCATTTGGTTATAGCCACACAGCGTCCTACGGTGAACATCATTACCGGTACCATCAAGGCAAATTTCCCTGCACGTATAGCCTTCAGGGTTGTCTCGAAAATCGATTCCCGCACTATCCTTGATGCCGGCGGTGCAGACCAGCTTGTGGGGAAAGGTGATATGCTGCTGTCAACGGGTAATGATTTGATTCGTTTGCAATGTGCTTTTGTGGATACAGACGAGGTTGAGAGAATAAATGAATATATTGAGAAGCAGCAAGGATACAGTTCGGCATTATTTTTGCCGGAGTATAATGGTGATGGTGAAGGGGGACAGGATCCGGTTGAACAGCTTCGTGACCGCGATCCGCTCTTTGAGGAAGTGGCAAGAATGATAGTCTCCTCGCAGAATGGCTCAACTTCAAACATCCAGCGCAGGATGAACCTTGGATATAATCGCGCAGGTCGTTTGATGGACCAGATGGAGGCAGCGGGAATAGTCGGACCTGCACAAGGAAGCAAACCCCGCGAGATTTACGTTCAAGATGAAGCAGAACTGGATGTCATCCTTGAAGGATTAAAAAATAACTGATATCCCTTACAATCATCAGAAGTGGTATAATAAAACATTTAGGTGAACGATGAAACGTGTCTTAAACATAATTCTGATAATGGCAATGGCATTCGGTGCCATCGCACAGAATTCAGATAACCGTGTTGTTAACTTGCTGTCTAATGCCGATAATTTCTACATGCAGTTTACATGTACAGTCAATGGCTCGAACATTATGCCTGACGGGACTGAACTCAATGGTAGGATTCATGTTGCTAATGATTTATATCGCTTTGAAATTCAGGATGTTGTAATGTTTAACGATGGTAAGGAGTATTCGACATACAACAAGTCTGCAAACGAGGTCATAGTTTTCAATGCTGCTGATGACGAAATGAACATGGCTTCAATCTTGAATACTGTCAAAACAGCAACGATTACAAAAATACGCGAAACCAACGGTATTGCTACATATTCCGTTGTTCAAGAGAGCAGCGAGCCCATTAGCAAACTGGCAATTGACCTTAACACTAAAACCAATGCCATAACTCGTCTTTATGCTGAAACATCAGACGGCGCGAAATATTCTGTTGTCATTGATGATTTTGTTGTGAATCAGACGCTGCCGGATAATTTTTTCACTTTCAAGCCTGCCCTTTATCCTGACGTTATGGTTATTGATATGCGTTAAATTTCATGAAGTCACATTACACGATACCTGTTTTCATTCCGCAGAAAGCCTGTCCGTTCCAATGTGTGTATTGCAACCAGTATAAAATCACTGACCATCAGCAGTCGCTTGAACCTAAGGAAGTTATAAATACTATTGAGCGATATTTGACTACTTTCCCTGAAAATGCGGTGAAGAGAGTCGGATTTTTCGGTGGCAGTTTTACCGGGATGAGTATTGAAGAACAGAACAGATATCTTGACATTGTGCAGCCATACATTGATGCCGGGAAGATAGATACGATACAGCTTTCCACTCGTCCTGACTATATCAGTGAGGAGATACTTGACAATCTGAAAAGACATAGGGTGTCTATAATTGAACTTGGAGCGCAGTCGCTCAATGAACGGATTTTGGCTATAGTCGGTCGTGGTCATAGCGTAAGGGATGTTGAAGAGGCTTCAAAAATGATTAATGGCTACGGATTTGAGCTTGGTTTGCAGATGATGATAGGGCTTCCGGGTGACACTCGTGAAGGAGCAATGCATACAGCACATAAAATCATTGGGTTAGGTGCAAAAAACACTCGGATTTATCCGACTTTGGTCATAAAAGACACGGTTCTTGAAAGAATGTACAATGATGGGGAATACACGCCATTGACCCTTGATGAGGCTGTGGAGTGGTGTAGTGAGCTCATGCTGCTTTTTGAAGCAAACAATGTGAAGATTTTGCGAATGGGGCTTCATCCTTCAGAAGGTTTGATGAATCATTCTTCGCTTATAGCCGGACCATTTCACGTGTCATTCCGTGAGTTGGTGATGACACGTATATGGCATGACAGACTTGTGAAAATTTTTGCCGGCAGAAACGGTGACGAGAAGATAGTGATTGATGTTCCCAAGGAGGAAATGCGTTATGTGATCGGATATGGGTCGGCTAATCGCAAATTGCTGAAAGATAACATGTTGAAGTCTGACATGATTAATTTTAGTTAAAAACCTTTTTATCTCAAAAACTTAGGTTACTTTTGCATTTTATTTTCATTTTGAAATTATTTAATTGATATTTAACATGAATAGGAGAACTCTACCAGCATTATGCATTATTGTGTCATTGTTTTTTGCATGCAATAATCTTTATTCGCAAGTCGAACCCACGGCGATTTCCTCAAACATGGAGGAGGAAAGATATATGTATGATATTTCATTTGTAAGGTCTTTGCCTTACAATCTGAATATTTTTTATACATACATTCCATTATTCCAGGTAAATCACCTGCCTAGTTATTCAACTCTTCCGCTGCTTCAAGGGAAGGCATACAATGCCGGAACTTCGATAGTTTCAGATTATCATCTTGAAACTACAATCAATGGTATAAAATATAGTTCTGATTCAGAACACGGATTGTTATATCCTGGTTCAACTTCTGCGGCCATGCTCGTCAGGAAGAGCATGAACGGGCTGTTGAATTATGGTCCTAATACGGTACGTATGGAAGTTGTTCTTGAGAATGATAATGATCAGGACCCTTCAAATAATTATGAAGAGCGTATCATGTATGGAACAAATGGCATGTATGCAATGGATGCTTTGGATTTCTTCCCCGAATCATATTCAGGTTATGGACTTGATGAGCCGGGAATTTTCGGCAACGTTTATGCTGTATCCAATTCCACGAACCAGTATCTTAAGGCTTTTTACATTTCTTTCGGTGATGATGCCGTTGTAGGTACAAAATTCAAACTGATTGTCTATAATTATCTTTTCACTTATAATTATGTCGTTCCTGAGCCATTGGCTACGTATGATCTTGAAATCACTGAGGATATGATAAATCAGTTTGTAAGAATAGACATACCTGAATTTTCAAATTTCTTCGCTCATACATACGGTATGCTTTATTGTGCAATTCGTCAGATGACAGATGAACCGGTTAACATTGCTGTGGATAACGACCCTAATGGCATTATATATCAGTCTTTCATAAATTCATACGGCGATATGGTACTTATGCGTACATACGACCATGGTAACTGTGCGTTGCGAATAGATCTTGGTACACCTACAGTTACAGTTAAGGATCCGCCAACAGATTTGAAGGTTGATCTTGTTAGAACCCATTATGCGAATCTCAGTTGGGAAGGAGAGGGGGCTCATCAGATACAGATAGGCAATAATGCTCCTGTAGTGGTTGTTGGAAGAAATCATTATCAGGTTACCGGCTTGGATGCAAATACAACTTACACATGGAAGGTCCGTGCAATAACAAGTGAAAATCGTGTTGGTCCATGGGTTAGCGGTAATAGTTTCAAGACTCTGATTTTCGATGGTCCTATAATGGATATCAACAGTGAGGAAATGATAGTAGGTGTTTCCTCGGCTCATCCGAATTATTCTGTTCCGGTCAGAATCACCAATTTATGTATTGACTCCTTACATATTAACATCTCGGGTGAGGGTATGCCTGGTTGGTTGACATTAAACGGTCTTAACGCAGATGAAGATTATTATCTTACACATAATCAATCAAAGGTCTTTAATGTGGCATTTGATGCTTCAGGTTTGTCCAATGGCAATTACTCTTATGTACTGTCGATAAATAATAATTCATATTATGTGGATAATGAATATGACATACCTATTATGATGAAGGTCAGAAATGAACATGCAGTTACCATGGCGCCTACTGAAGGAGCCAGTCTGAATGGGCTTTCATACGTCATTGACGGATTTAACTACTCCTTCAGCATTGATTTGGATGAGCCGTATTCTGAATCTGACATTGTGGTGAGGGTCAATTCGGAAGTGATAGAACCAGTATCAGGCCATAACTATTTGTGTGAAAATGTCACTGAAGACCTTGAAATAACAGTTTCCGGTGTAGAGCTCAACAATTATTATGTCACTACTTCTGTTAGCCCTGATTTGTCGGGAGTTGTCAGAGGCAACATCAGTCCTTATGTTCATGGTAGTCAGGTTACATTGAGAGCAGTGGCTTCAAATTCCACATTCAACAGCTGGACTGAGAATGGCGAGATTATTTCAACAAGTACAACATACAGATTCAATATCACTTCAAACCGTACACTTGTTGCTAATTTCACATTCAACACGTATCAACTTACCGCCGTCTCAAATAATGAGACAATGGGGACAGTCACAGGAGAAGGTTGTTATTCACATTATGATACTGCTACCTTCATAGGCGCTGCCAAGAGTGGATATGAATTTTTTACATGGACAGACGAGGATGATAATGTTGTTTCTACTGATTCGGTATATACTTTTGTCGTTACCGGACCTGTTTCATTAACCGGTAATTTCCGAATCCCTCATTATAATATAGTTGTAGAAGCATCACCGGATGCGGCCGGTACAGTATCGGGAGGTGGTGAGTATATTCTCGGTGACATAGTCACGGTTACTGCTACAGCAAATCCTAACTGTGGGTTCATTAGTTGGACTGAGAACGGCACTGTTGTTTCAACGAATGCTGTTTATTCATTTACAGCAACAAGCCACAGGCATCTTGTGGCTAATTTCTATGCCATAACCTATCATATAGAACTTATTATGCAGCCTGCCGCAGGCGGTCTGGCAGTTGGGGGAGGTGATCTTATTTCCGGTTCAACGGCCATAGTTCATGCTTATCCGAACCACAATTATCAGTTTGCAAGATGGACTGAAGCGGATACTGTTGTCTCATTGAATCCGATTTATTCTTTCACTGTCGATCGTTCAAGAACTCTAACTGCAGTTTTCAACCTCACTTCCTACATGGTGACGGTTACCTGCCATCCTGCTGAAGGCGGATATGTGACAGGAACCGGTGATTTCCCGTATTACACATACGGACAGGCGGCATATCTTACTGCACATGCAAATTATGGTTATACATTCTCACATTGGACGGTCAATGGCAATACTTACACCGCTAATCCTTACTTTACGTACATTTACAACAGTTTGTCGGTTGATGCTTACTATACTATAAACCAGTATCAGATAGGTGTGGTTGCAGCGCCATCAACATCCGGACATGTTTTCGGCTCCGGAGTTTATGAGTATAATACTCAAATCTCTGTATATGCCGTACCATATAGTAATTATCTGTTCTTGAATTGGACAGAAAATGATACAATAGTATCGACTGATGCTACATATACTTTTAATGTGACAGTAAACAGAAATCTTGTTGGTAATTTTGTACAGGAATATTGTAGTGTCAATATAACAAATCCTAACCCTGCAGGTGGTACAGTAAGCGGAGCGGGAACTTATATTTATGGTGATACTGTCAATCTGGTCGCAAGTCTCAATGAAGGCTATTCCTTCAATGGCTGGTATGAGGGTAATACTCTGCTGGAATCTGACACTCTCTATTCTTTCATTGCAAAAAAGAATTATAATCTCTCTGTCAGTATAACTCTGAATTATTATGATGTAGTGGCAACCGTTCATCCTGCTTCTGCCGGTAGTGTGACAGGAACTGGTAATTACGGACATGGCACTGAGATTACTTTAACTGCTATACCGGCAGAAGGCTATTCATTTAAATATTGGGTTGATGAAGGTATAGTTGTTTCAAGAAACAGTTCGATTACTTTTACAGTAAACAGAGACTGGTATTTGGATGTGTATTTCGAGGTTGAGGCAACAACATTTGCTGTCACTGTAACAGCTTCTCCTGCAAACGGTGGTACAGTAAGCGGAGCGGGAACTTATAGTCCTGGTGCTACTGTTATGTTAACAGCTAATCCGAATGTGGCTTCACACTATTATTTCAGAGGCTGGTATGAAAATGATGAACTGCTCTCTGAAGATGAGGAATACAATATTGTCATTACTCAGGATCACAATTTTGTCGGATTATTCAAACTATATGGTGATGCTAATGATGATGGAGTGATATCAGTTCTTGATGTGGTTAATGTAGTTAATTATATTATGGGAAATATTCCTGAGGGATTTGATTTCAGAAATGCTGATGTCAATGGTGACGGCATAATGAATGCGCTTGACTTGGTCGGCATCATTAATTTCGTATTCAACAAGGGATTGACTTTGTGTGATGAAATAATCGGTGATGCTGTATATACTGTTGAAAACGGTGTGTTATACATTGAGTCTCCAGTGGAAATAGGTGCATTCAACTTGAAATTTGATTCCGAAGTCGCTGTAATAATGGATTGCCTCGACAATTTTGATATTGCAACCCGTAAGATATCTGACAATGAATATGTTGTTGTCGTTTACAGTATGAAGGGCTATATCCTTAAACCTGGCAAATATGCTCTGATGACGGTCGGTAACGCTAAGATAACCGATTATTCCTTGTCATCACCTGAGGCGTGCGAAATCGGCCTGATTGATGGCGGAATCCTCGGTATTGATGGTGAATACACATTCTCACCAGCATATCCGAATCCGTTCAGTACCTCTGTAATGATTGAAAGAAACACTGCCTCCAAGACTGCAGAATTTGTTGTCACCAGCATTACAGGTCAGATAGTTTATAGAATCGCAACGAATGACAATTTTGTCTGGACACCTGTAAATGTTAACAGCGGCGTATATTTCATCAATGTTTATGTTGACGGTGTGATGGTCCGTTCAGATAAGGTTATTTATAAACGCTAATATGTTAAGATGTGAAAATCAGGTGATTGTCACCTGATTTTCACATCTTTCACTACTTCACTGCCAATTACTTCGTTAAGATATTTTACGAGGTTGCTGCGTGCAAACATCAGTTCGTTGCGTAAAGCTGCCGAATCAATATAGACGGTGAGTATGCCGTTTGCGAAATATGTTTTGGCAGTGTGACTGCTGATATATTCCCCTACTACTTTTGACCATGCCGTTTCAACGCTGGCTTTGGTGTATTTGGAACCTAATTTGTAAACTTCCAGAAAATCTTTTATCACATCTTCCAAAGGGCGTGTTGATTCTGCAGGAGAGTTAGAATCGTAGATAATGGCTTTGCCTGCCGCACGCATCTTGCGAATGTCAGCAGCGGAAATCTTTCCTTTGTCGGTTGTGCGCAATGAACCCTTGTCTCTCCTATAGTCCGTCATTTCCTGAAGTGCTTGCCGTCCTTGCTTGTGTTGGATAATAATGTGCTGATCCTCTCGGCATTAGTGTCGGTGATAAATACTTGGCCAAAACGTTCGTCGCTGACCAATTTGATGATATTTGCCACACGCATGTCGTCGAGTTTGTCGAAGATGTCATCAAGAAGCAATATAGGCTTCACATTTTTGTGGGAGCGGATGTAGTCAAACTGAGCGAGTTTCAAAGCAGCAACGTAGGATTTCTGCTGGCCCTGGGAACCATAGTTCTTGACTGGCAAATCGTTGATATACAATAAAATGTCATCTTTATGAATACCCGCTGTCGTGTATCTCAGGATTCTGTCTTTCTCTCTTGATTGAATAAGAAGGTCATGGAGTGTGGCGTTTTCAAGCTGGGACGAATATTTAAGCGACACTTTTTCCTTTGAGCCGGATATTATGTCGAAGTATTCCTGGAAGATAGGTGTTATCTCGGTGAAGAATCTGTTGCGTTCATCGAAGATGTAATTACTGCGTGATTCCAGTTGTTCATCCCACATGGAAAGCATTGTCTCATCGAAATGTCCGCTGTCATCGAATTGTTTCAAGAGATTGTTGCGCTGAAGCAGTGCCTTGTTGTAGGCGACGAGGACATCAAGATATTCAGGTTGAAACTGTGAGATGACCATATCGGCAAATCGTCGGCGCACATCGCTTCCGTCATTAATGAGGTCATGGTCGTATGGCGAAATCATAATCAGCGGAAATTTGCCTATGTGCTCGGAAAAACGCTTGTAAGCCTTGTCGTTGATGAGGAACTGCTTTTTCTGATTCTGTTTTTGTATGCAGCTTATCTTATTGCTTGTGTCATCTGAGACGTATTGCCCATGAATGGCAAAAAAGTCTTCACCGTGACGTATGTTCTTGATGTCGAGGGTGTTGAAGTAGCTTTTCGTAAAAGACAGATAGTGGATTGCATCAAGGATGTTGGTCTTGCCGACCCCATTGGGACCGGTGAAACAGTTGATGCCCGGAGAAAACTCTTCATCGAAATCAGCAATGTTTTTAAAGTTATATATTTTTAATGAATTGAGTATCATTATTCCGGATTTGCTGAATTGACGATATTATACAGAGCACTGTGGATTTTGCTCCTGAAATTGTTTTTTGAAATCTTGTTGTTGGAGACGTCAGGATAAATTCTGTTGGAGAGAAACACATACACAAGTTCGTTTTGGGGATCTGCCCATGTGAAACACCCTGTAAAACCACTATGTCCGAAACTTTTCGGGCTTGCCTCTTCACAGACGGGGCCGTTTTTGCCGCCTTCAATAAGGGGTTTGTCGAAACCTAAAGCGCGACGGTTGTCGATTTCCGGGAACTGGGTTGTGGTGAAGTCCTTGATGTAAGCTTCCTTGATGTATTGTCTGCCGCCGTAATATCCGTCTTGCAGGAGCATCTGCATCAGCGTACCGATACCTATGGCATTGGAGAAAAGACCTGCATTTCCGGCTACTCCGCCAAGCAGAGCCGCCTTCTCATCATGTACGTAACCCCTTACGACTTGTCTGCGAAATGTTTTGTCATTTTCCGTAGGTGCAATTACCTTTTTGTCGAATTTCTCAAGCGGCAGGAATGTTGTGCGAGACAATCCCATAGGCGAATAGTAATACTGTTCAACATATTCATTAAGAGGCATATTGATGGAATTTTCTATTCCTTTCGCCAAGAGAATGAACCCCATGCAACTATATACGTAATGGTTTTTGGGCAGTTTTTTGCCCGACAGTAATTTGCATTGTGCAGTGGTATCGTATATGTGGAAAGGTATTGTCCTTTTAACATACATATTGTCGGCGACTTTAACGGAGAATTCAGTCGTCATGGCCTCACTTACGTTATCTTTTCTGTAGCTGTCGTCAGTGAAGTCGCTGAAAACTTGAATTGATGCCGGAAACCTTGCCTGGTGTGCCATAATGTCCCTGATGATGATATTCTTTTTGTTGCTGTAATCAAGAAACGGCACGTATCGTGACAAAGGCTTGTCAATATCGAATTTCTGGTATTCCTGAAGACTTAGTACTGCGAGTGTGGTTGCCATTATTTTGGTGATTGACGCAACATCATAGAGCGTTTCAGTTGTGACAGGCTCATCGTTTCCGTATGTCATGTTCCCGTAGGCTTTATTCATAATGACCCTTCCTTTGTGTATGGCGACAATCTGGCATCCGGGATAGGCTTTTATGTTAATTCCGGCTAATGCCAAAGAGTCAATTTTATGAAACGACCCGTACATGGCATCTATCTCATCCTGTGACGGGTAGGAGATTACACCTTTATTCTTGACTTGGATGTCAACGCCTGCACCGACCTTGTACTGTTCGTTGATTGAAACAGGCAGACGGCCACTGATGGAATAAGCGCCGAAAAGACATTGGGGCAGCAGGTCGAAAACATCATCAAGATCGGAAGAGCGTCGTGTAGGGAAAGAGTGTAGATCTCGGTGGTC
>CALFIZ010000177.1 GCA_937877575.1 uncultured Marinilabiliales bacterium
TGCTTTTGGTTATTGGCTAGGGGGTATTTATCAAAAAATTAATGACAAAAATAATTTTTATAATCTCATCTTAATAATTTGCCCTCCTATTTTAATCTTATATTATATTGTTAGAAGTTTTTATGATTTTCCATTTCTTCCAAAACATCTTTCTGATAAACATTATTCTCTATATCCATTTCCTGATTCTTTATTAAGTTGTATGTTTAATTTATCTATTTTAGCTATTTCTTATAAAATAGATAAGTTGTTTAAGGGAAAAACGCCTGTTTTAATTACTTATATTGGAAAAAATATGAATGATTTTTATATTATTAGTTATTTACTTTTAATTTATATAAAGTCTTTTTTAATAATAACAAGAGGAGAAGATTCACCTTCTCAAATGAATTTTCCAATAATGGTCTTTTGTCATCGGAAACGACTATACATGTGGTTTTGATGGATGTGCTCAAGTCAAGCGGCAGGGTATTGTTGTTGTTTTTGATGGCTGTAAACGCGTTTCTGTAAAGTGTTCGGATGAGCGCCTTGTCTTTTGACGAGTTGAGGTCAGCTATGATGTTTGTTGTGTCTATAACTGTGGTTTTCAACGAGTTGGCTCCGAGCATGAATTTTTCCCTAAGGACGTTTTTGCAGGCATCGTCAAGTCTTTGTTGAGTGATTCTGCCTTGAGTGAGCCATGACTGTATGGTGGTCACAGCTTTATCCACATCGGCTGGAAGAAGCAGTACATCATTACCGGCCTGAAGTGCGTATGCTTCGATTTCACCTGACTGGGCGTATTTGTTCAAGGCTTTCATGTTCAGTCCGTCAGTGATGGCGAGACCGCTGAAATGAAGGCTGTCCCTAATCATGCCGGTAACTATTGGCTTTGATAATGATGAGGTTATGTTCTTTGTGCTGTCAATCTGCGGGAAGTAGATGTGAGCCACCATAATTCCGTGAACGCCGTTGTCAACCAACTGTTTGAATGGATAAAGCTCGATATCGTCAATATGCTTGTATGAGTGGTTTATGACCGGCAAATCGCTGTGCGAATCCGTGTTGGTGTCGCCATGTCCCGGAAAATGCTTTGCCACAGCTGCAACTTTGTTGTCCTGCATACCCTTCATATACATGATGCCTTTGGCTGCGACATTGTATTTGTCCTCACCGAACGACCTGACATTGATTACCGGATTGGCAGGGTTGTTATTGACATCCACGACAGGTGCGAAGTTGATGTGTACGCCGAGACGCTGCAGTTGTGTTGCAACGGCTTTGCCCATCTGATATATCAGGCTGTCATCAGTAATGGCACCTAAGGTCATTTGTTTCGGGAACGCCGGGCAGTCCTCCTTGAGACGCATCTGCGGCCCCCATTCCGCATCCTGGCTTATCAGAAGAGGAATCCTTGACTCGGATTGAAACCGGTTGGTCAGCAGTGCTTGCGTGACGGGGTTGCCCTGCATGAAAATAACCCCGCCTATATTGTACGATTTTATGTAATCGGACACCTGCTGGTAGTAATCTTCATTTTTGGAAGAACAATATACCATCATGGTTTGCCCGATCTTTTCGGTTTCCGACAGAGTGCTGAATACCGAATCCACCCAATGCTCCATCTCTTCCCTAGTGTGTGTGGGGGCTTGTGCAAATGAAGCTATTATTGTTGCAAATACTGCAACAGATACAATTATTTCTTTTATTCTTTCCATTTCAAACCTCCTAAGTCACCGCTGCTCATTAGCAATAAAACACAATTGTTAGTTAAGTTGTTGTCAATAAGGAGTTTAAGGGTTTCGATGTCGTTGCATACATCAACATTGTCATTGAAGGCTTTTTTTATGTCATCACAGTTGAGCATAGGCAGGTTTTTTAGCTGTATGGCATGTGGGTCAAAGAAAACTATTTTTGCATCGGCATTTTTCAAAGTGCCTTGATATTGGTTTATAAAGTTGATATTCAGACTGCTGTATGTGTGCAGCTCAAAAACGGCTACAATCTTCTTGTCGGGATACTGCTCTTTTACGGCATCAACGGTTGCCTTCACTTTTGACGGAGCATGGGCAAAGTCTCTATAGACGAGCCTGTTGCCTTTATCTGAAATAAGTTCGAGTCGTTTTGCGGCACCTACGAAAGTCGTAAGTGCATTCAGGAAGTCTTCTTCCTTTATACCAAGCAGCCGGCATACGTTCATCGCTCCGAGGAGGTTCTGCATGTTATGGCGACCAACTATCTTCATCGTATAGTTTTTGCCATTGTAATGTACGGTGAACGTTCCGTTCTCAACGGAATAATCCGGTGTTAAATAAGGTATAGTCGTTATATCCTTGCGGGCGTTGGCTGCAATGTCCTGTAATTCTTTGTCTTCACCGAAATATACGAAACTGCCGTTTGGCTCAATAAGGTCAACAAACTTCTTGAACTGCTCAATATAGAAAGGAAAAGTCGGAAAC
>CALFIZ010000178.1 GCA_937877575.1 uncultured Marinilabiliales bacterium
TACACGACGCTCTTCCGATCTGTTCTTTTCGCCTGAGTTATCTGTTTTGTTCTTCATTTTCTTTCTGTTCTTTTTGTGCCTCAAGGTAACAGGCTCTGCATAATGGTTCGTAATTGTTGGTCTCTCCGAGTACAACCTGCCGTGTCTCGGAACTCGTACGATGTGAATACTGGGCAAGGTCACCGCATTTCACACATATTGCATGGACCTTGTCCACATATTCGGCGGAAGCCATCAGCCCCGGCATAGGCCCGAAAGGGTTTCTCAGATAATCCATATCCAACCCCGCGGCTATGACTCTTATGCCTCTGTCAGCCAAAATGTTGCAGACATTTACAAGCTCCATGTCGAAGAACTGCGCCTCATCGATGCCTATCACATCAACTTCATTGGCGTAAAAAAGTATCTCGCTTGCAGTCTCAACAGGTATCGACCTGATGCTGTTGGAATCGTGTGAAACGACATCGGTGTCGTCATATCTCGTGTCAACTTTGGGTTTGTATATCTCAACACGTTGTTTGGCAAACTTTGCGCGCTTCAACCTGCGTATCAACTCCTCGGTTTTCCCTGAAAACATCGACCCGCAGATAACTTCTATCCAACCGTGACCGTACTTGCTGTTATGATGATTTTCGTAAAACATTGAATTAACGTGAAAATTATAATATTTTAATTTTCTGCAAAGTTAGAAAATTTATACTTTCGCAAAATAAATACTTTGAATTAATTATTTGAACAAAATGGAAAGAAGACGTTCGTTAAAATATCATCTTGAAAACATTAACTCATTGATAGACTGTGTGTTAAATGATTCAGAGGTCTCTATCAGTGATGTTCAGAACTTGAAGGACCATTTGTTGAACCTTTATGATGAAGTGGTAGCTGAGGAAAAAGAACTCTTTTATGATTACACTCCGGATGAATCCGAAGATGAAGACAATGTCGGCGTGAAACCTGAAACACCTGCTGAGGAGCCTGCATATAAGACTGTCAGTGATACAACTGAAGCGGTTTATGAGGCCCCCTATGAGCAGACTGATGATGCTCAGGAGCCGGAAGAACCTAAAGATGACCCAACCACAATCGTCAACGATGTGAATATGGAGGAAATAGTGGTCGATGTGCCGATACATGAGTACGAAGAGATAGTTGAAATAAGTGAGCAGGAAGTCATCGAACATGATGAAATGGAAGATAATACGGAGACTGTTGAAGATGTTAAGGCCAATGTGGTGGAGGAGACTGAACTTGAAGAAACCGAAGAGCCGAAAGAGACTAAAAACAATATTTTTCAAGAACAGCCGACAATTGCCGACAAGATTTCACATGCAAAGCTCGATGATTTGAAATCCGCAATTGATATAAGTGACAAGTTTTTGTTTATCAGGTCATTGTTTGATAATGAGGTTAGCGCTTACAACGAATCCATCGAAAAGTTCAACAGCATGAATTCACATAATGACGCGATAATATTCATACAGCATCTTGCCCATAAGTATAACTGGGATGAAGACAGCGATATCTACAACAAATTCGTGTCGATAATAGAACGAAGATTTGAATGATTTTATGGCCAAGCTGTTTATTGTTCCCACACCTATAGGCAATCTGGAAGACATCACTTACAGAGCTGTGCGGCTGCTCAAAGAGGCCGACCTGATTCTTGCTGAGGATACCCGTACTTCGTCGAATCTTCTGAGACATTACGGCATTGAGACCAAACTGCAGCCGTATCACCAGTTCAACGAGCATTCGGTATTGTTCAACACCCTGTGCAGGATTGCGACATTGGATTCCGTGTGTCTGATCACCGATGCGGGAACCCCGGGGATTTCCGACCCCGGATTCATGCTTGTGAGGGAGTGCGCAAAGGCCGGAATTGAAGTGGAGTGTCTGCCCGGACCAACTGCTGTGATCCCAGCATTGGTCAGTTCGGGTCTGTCGTGTGAGAAATTCATATTTGAAGGTTTCCTGCCGCGTAAGAAGGGTAGGGCATCAAAAATGGAGCAGCTGAAAAATCATGAATACACGTTTGTGATTTATGAGTCGCCTTTCCGCCTTCTCAAAACCCTTCTGAACCTGAAGGACACTCTCGGAAAGGACAGGATGGCTTGCGTTTCACGTGAAATCAGCAAGATCCATGAGGAACATAAACGCGGCACTCTCGGTGAACTGTATGCCTATTTCAGCAATAAGACCATCAAGGGTGAAATAGTCATCTCAGTTGCCGGAAACAAATCTAAAGATGATACGGATATCTCTGACAATGAAGATGATATAGAAGACAATAGTGAAGAATAATTTAAAATTGACTATGATATGAAAAAGTACAATTTGATATTGGTTGTTGTGGCGGTTTGCGCGGGATTCTTTGTCTCATGCGGAAACAAAACGGAGAACACATATATTTTAAAGGGTAATATCCAGGATATGGAAGATGGGAAAATCTTTCTTGTGGAAAGAATCAACAAGACTTATACACCCATCGCGGAAACTGATGTAATCAACGGAAAATTCAAATTCAACGGTTCTGTGCCGGAACCGAAGCAGGTTTTCCTTGCCGATAAGGATACCCTGCGTTTTTATTCCTTCTTTATTGAAAATGCTGACCTTACAATTGAGGGAAGCAGACAGGAACAGTCAACTCTCAAAGTTATAGGCAGTCCCATCAACGACTTGTATGTCAGCTACAAAAATGAGTACAGCAAAGTTGAGGAAGAGGAGGATTCGATAATGGCAAAGTATAAGGAGGCTAAAATGTCAGGTGATACTTACAAGGCTGACATGTACAGTGAGCAGCTTGCACTCACCGAGAAAATGTACAAGAACCTTGTTGACAAATATGTGTCTGATAATCCGAGCAGCGTTGTGGCTCCTTATCTCCTGTATTCAAACATGTTTTACTACAATGCCGACGAACTGGCGACGTATTGCGGCTCATTTGGCGATGATGCTGTCAGAACGTCGTATTATAAGGATTTAAATTCGTATATAGATAAAATGAAGAAAGTTGAAATAGGCCAGCCATACATCGATTTCACCATGAATGATGTGGAGGATAATCCTGTCAGATTATCGGATTTTGCCGGTAAGGGCTATCTGCTCGTTGATTTCTGGGCATCATGGTGCCCGTATTGCCGCATTGAGAATCCTAATTTGGTGAAGATGTACGACAAATATCACGACAAAGGCTTCGATGTGGTCGGGGTCTCACTTGACAGTTCCAAGGACAAATGGG
This sequence comes from uncultured Marinilabiliales bacterium, assembly GCA_937877575.1. Classification (GTDB taxonomy): domain Bacteria; phylum Bacteroidota; class Bacteroidia; order Bacteroidales; family BM520; genus RGIG7150. The sequence continues at coordinate 3,239 of CALFIZ010000178.1, forward strand.
TGAAGGCAATAGAGGATGACAAACTCACATGGCATCACGTTTCTGACCTTTCAAGGTGGGATAATGCCGCCGCCGCATTGTATGTTGTCAGGGCAATTCCATCGAATGTGCTTATTGATCCGGATGGGATCATTGTTGCTAAAAACCTGACAGGCAAGGATTTAGCTTTAAAACTTGAAGAATTGATAAAGTAGGGTGATATTTGAAGAAATTTTTGTACTTTTGCAAACTGTTTTGAAAAAATATGGCTACAATATTTTTATTCCGCAGCATCGCAAAAGGTGCGACCCGGGCATATGATATGAATGTATCGACAATCGGGAGGAAAACAATGGGCAGAAGTTTAAAGGATCTTGCGGCGGCGAATGTAGTATCGGACGAACAGAGCATAGCAGAGCAAAACTTCCCCGCTGCAGCGCGTGAAGAAGCAGAAAGCATATTCGCTTCATATAGCGGGATGAGAGAGCAGGAGCTTATGAATGAGCTTTTGAGCATCACCGCAAAACAAAAAGCCGACGGGAGCTATGACATGGCTGCGATACAAAAAGGTATTGAATCGATAGCGCCCCTGCTGAACGAAGAGCAGAGGCGCAAGCTGAAGGGCATTATCGATACCGTAATGTGATCAATCCTGCTTATGCGCAGATCTAATAAATCCATCGGGCTGG
>CALFIZ010000179.1 GCA_937877575.1 uncultured Marinilabiliales bacterium
CTTCAATACCGACGTTTTTGATGTTACAGTCTATTGTTACGGTTTCGGCGTATTCCACCTTGCCGTCTCCATTGTTGTCGTTGATAGTCCAGCCGCGGCCGACAAGATAAGGGCCATTGGCAGGAATAGCCAGCATTTGTGCTTCATATCTGAGTCTGTTCTGTTTTGTGCAGACGAGGGTGATGGTGTCATCAACCTCGAATGACGGGAGATATATCTCCTGTTCCTCACCTGTGGCGTCTATGGCTGCAAGGAGTTCATCACCTTTTGAGAAGGCCATGAGTGCTCCTGCCTCACAGGTGATGATTAACGGAACTTCCACCATGATTTCGCCGGTGTGTTCAATGGCCATTTCGGTAGGTATTTCGGTCTGAAGTCTCAGAAAAGCGTCGCCGTGCTGTTCGTAGATTTCGTAGGTTATACCCTTGTCCTGTGAGTTGTATGGCCAGCTGCTCTGAGCAAGGAAATATTTGCCGGCAACATCGGAGAATGCAGGTAACCATTCACCTAAGTAGCCCGGCAAAGGATGGTTGCCGTAATCAGGAAGGAATGTGTTGTCGAAATAGTCAAACATACCCCAGAAATACACGTCGTTCACGAATGAGTAGGACACTTCGGTGGGGCAGAGAACGCCGATTGCACCTGCATTCTGACCGTTGTATGTGTGACGGTGGAATGCTTCACCGAAACATGGTGTCGAATTGTTGTATTTTCCTGTGGAACAGTCGTTGTCGATGACATAGATAAGCTTGCCTACATTGGTGAGCTGCTGTATGTTGCTGTTGGAGTAACTTGGTTCACCCCAGCCGGTTTCATAACCGTGGTCGCTGTGCAGTAACAGGAAACCTCCTGCGTTGATTGCATTGTTGACACCGGCAGCCGTACCTCCGCTCCAGCCTCCGAGTTCTGCCGGAGTTGCTGGAATGACCTGAGTGCCGTTAGGTCCGAAATAGTTGACTATTGTCGATGTGTTCTGCGCTGTTGACCAGGTGCTTCCCGGATTGCCCTGGTAAATTGCGTTGACACGGACAGGGTTCTTGCCATGATTGCGCCAATAACCGCCGATGCATTCGTTGCAAAGCTGGAACCAACGGCTGTCCTGCCAGCCTAATGCTGTGACGGGATGGTCGTAGAAACCGGCGTCCATACACGGATTGCTTTCATATTCTATAGCTTTGCTCACCAAAACCTGCAACTGGGCAACGGTCTCAGCAGCCATTCTTGTGACTACTATCTCAGGAAGAAGGTCGCCGGTGACATCTGAATACCCGTTATCGGTAATACAGGTGCCGCTGTATGGGTGGCTGACCACCTCTGCCGGAACACCGAGTGACATGTTGGTGTTGTGGTCGCCCATGATGAGGACTGCCACCAATGGAGTGTTCCAGTTGCTGTAACCGTTATGAATGTAGTTCTTTATCTGTGTGGTGCTTGTACATCCCATCTCGTTGAGCGTCATTACCTTGGTAAGGATTCCCTGTTTGTTTCTGAAATCTCTCATCATGTTTGCGTATGGCCTGAAATCTTCTCTGTTAGGGATGATGATGAGGTATTCGCAGCCTTCTTCGTCCTTTGAATTGTCATAGACTTTTGAAAAGTCAACCTTTGGAAGTGACTCATAGTTGAGAAGAGTGTTTTGCAGTATTGGTTCGAACCAGCGTGAACGAAGCCTTGTCTCACCGTATTGGCCGTCACCGCCGTCGAACGTCATATTGACGGTAACGTTTTTATATGCAACAAGTTCTTTGGTGACAGGATTATACTGAAAAGGCGTGATGCCGAGAATTACAGTGTTCACACCGCGTAAGGAGTTGATTTCGGATATTTCTACCGGATTGGCAGGATACATTGCATCGGTGCCATATACCTTATCGTTTTTGATGTATTCTGTTGAAGGCTCTTCCGTGGTGGGAGTGAGTTTCAGAGCAGGAGCGATGTTCACATTATGATAAACCTTAACGGAAGACATGTCGTAATCAACAGAAACTGTAGCCCCGTTGGGAACAGCAATGAATCTGCTTATTCTTGGAAGGTTAGGCATTCCCTCATCGTTGGGAATGAAAGAGCCTGCCAAACTGATTTCGCTCATTTCTTCACCTTTGTCGGTGAAACCGGTCATTGTGAATTCCGGCACTGAAAGGTTGACAGTCAATCCGTTACGTGTGTTGTGATAGGAAATCTGCTGAGCATTTGCAGTAAAGGTTGTAAGCAGAAATATTACCGCTACGCATTTGTTGAGATGTTTCATTTTTTGAATAATTTTTATTATATGCTTGTTAACTTTGATTATTAATTTCTTTTATGTTACAAACCTGCAAATATAATAAAATTACTTAATAATACAGCCTTTCCGTATATCATAAAAAAAAGAGGATGCCGCAAAAAATTTGCGACATCCTCCAACATTATGAAAAAACAATACCCAAATTTTACATCATGCCTGGATTTCCTCCCATGCCCGGTTGAGGCATCATAGGAGCATTCTTATCTTTTATCTCTGTGATGGCACATTCGGTGGTAAGAATCATGCCTGCAATTGATGCGGCATTTTCAAGAGCCACACGGCTTACCTTCAGAGGGTCAACAACACCGCTTGCAAAGAGGTTCTCATAAACTTCAGTTCTTGCATTGAAGCCATAATCGCCTTTTCCTTCCTTTACTTTGTTGACAATTACTGAGCCTTCAAGACCGGCGTTTTGAACTATCTGGCGCAGAGGTTCTTCAAGAGCTCTGCGGATTATAGCGATGCCGACCTTTTCATCGTTGTTGTCATATTTAAGGTTGTCGAGAGCGTTGATGGCTCTGATGTAGCCGATGCCGCCGCAACCCCGCACGAGATCGGAAGAGCACACGTCTGAACTCCAGT
>CALFIZ010000180.1 GCA_937877575.1 uncultured Marinilabiliales bacterium
AAGGAAGGGGCCTCGGAGAACCACAACAGCCCAATCACGATGTCGGAGGCGATGGCGGAATGCGGCATCACGGTGACGCAGGACGAGACTTTCTATGTGGAACCTAAAAAGGAAGAATTATGACACGCACCGACATCATCAACAGGCTGGTGAAGGAACGCGGATACCGCACCTACCTTGAGGTCGGCGTTGAGAACCCGTCCAATAATTATGATCTGGTAACTGCCAGGTACAAAGAGTCGGTTGACAACTACAAGGACAACTTATACATCAGCGAGGCAGAGGCGGAACAATACACCAAATCTGTCACCTATCACATGGCCTCTGATGAGTTCTTTTCAAAGACGCATAAGACATACGACATCATATTTATTGACGCAATGCATACCGAAGAGCAATGCGATAAGGACATCTATAATGCCATGCAGCACCTCAACGCCCATGGATGTGTTGTGGTACATGATGTGCTGCCGGTCAACAAGGAGATGCAGTCGGACATGCCCGCCCAAGGCCGTCCATGGCAGGGAACGGTATGGAAATCAATCCGGAAGCTCATACGCATGGGTTTGCCGGTCAATGTGCTGGACTATGACTATGGCGTGGCCGTTATTGAGAAATGCATGTATGCCATGCCTGCAGTTGACAATGGAGTCTCATACGATAAGGATTACAAAAAATCGGAAATGAATATCAGGTACACCACTGATTCATGGTATAATGTAATATCGTATTTCACACCCCTGTACAACACAACACGTGATATGGTTCAGAGAGCGTACAAGTCGCTGTACAGGCAGACTGACAGGAAGTGGGAATGGGTGCTGCTGGCTGATTCCAAGCTTTCACAGGATGTGGTGACAGCAATCAAGACTATTGAGGCTTTGGATCCGAGGGTGCATTACTACACAATGAGGCCCAACTCGTGTGGAACAGTCGGGGACGCGAAATACCGTGCATCAATGCTATGCAGGGGATATCTGGTTGCGGAACTTGACCATGACGATGCACTTATGCCGCGTATGACTGAGTACTTGCGCAAGGCTGCGGAGAAATATCCCGACGACGGCTTCTTCTACTGCGACACCATTGAGGTGGACAGTAATTTCAAGCCAACTCCAAGATATCCTGATGGATTCGGCATGGGCTACGGCAAATATTATACTGTAAAGGCCACCAACCCTGTTACAGGCATTGAGCAGGAATTTGACGTGATCCGCCAGATGGACATCAATCCGGCCACTATGCGCCATATCGTGGGCGTGCCGAATCATATCCGCTGCTGGCGCAGGCAATTGTTGATGGGATTGGGCGGATATAACAGGTCGCTGCCTGTTGCCGATGACTATGAGCTCATCATACGCACTTTCCTATACACGAAGATGTGCCGCATAAATTATGCCGGCTACATGCAGATAATGCACGGCGACAACACTCAGGACAAAACCCGTCCGGAGATACAGGAGTATGTTCACGCAATAGCTAACGCATACCATCGTGTGATAGCCTACCGGTTCGAAAAGTGCGGCATCCATGACTGGCTGTATGAGAGACAGCCCGACAGTGCTGACCGTTGCTGGATGCTGTCGGATGGCAGCATAGAGGACCACTATAATGATGTGTTTGATATAAATGATTAAGTTATTTGAGGTGCCGCATATCCGGCGGCACCTTTATTTTAAAAAAAATGGAAGGATATTACATAGAAATAACAAAAGACGGCAAGGTGTTCATCCCGACCAAAACCATGCCGATAGAATCCAAGGCACAGGCCATCGAAACAGGGACCGATTTGATACGCAAGTACAAGGATTATCTCGGTTTTAAGGTTGTGTATAATAAAGATGTGTACATGCAGTTAAAAAGCAAGATATGGTAGATGAAGGACTGAAACAGGAGATAAGGGAACTGCTCGGACGCAGTGCGAAAAAGGACGAGTTGCGCCGAATGCTTGCAAGGGTTGCAGGCATAGAAATCGGTGAATCCGGCACGAGGGACGACCAGTCGGAATACAGGCAGTGTGTGTCGGTATTTCTGACTGAATACGAGTCGGCAACAGGCATAAAGTACTCTTTCACCGCACGTGACGGCAAAGCTCTGAAAGAGCTGATGGCTAAGCTGAAGGAGGCTGCCAAACCTGGAGCCGGCAGTGTGGCTGACAATTTCGGATTTCTGATAAGGCACCTGCCGGAATGGTACAGGAAGAACGCATACAGTCTGACAGCCATCAACAACAATTTCAATGTAATAGTTAACCTGATACGCAGCGAGTATGGAAAACGACAAATTACAGATTACGAAAAGCGCACCGCAAGAGATTGTTTTGGCATCAGGTAGCGTATTGAAGCTGCAGTGGCCGGAGGTGCGCACCTGTTCCGAGAGCCTTGCCGCCATTGGAGACAACAATCCCACGCTCAAATCCTGTGCGAAACAGCTGCCCGGAGGTGAGAAGCAGGTAAAGGCTCTGATTAAAATGTCATTCATCCGCCTGAACCGGATACTCAACCTTAAGACACCTCTGACCGAGGAGGCGATAGACTGTATAGCTGATGAAATTTACGGACAATATCCATACTTCCGTCCGAGTGACATATATCTCATCACATGGCGCATTATGACAGGCAAATGCGGGGAGCTTTACGAGAGCCTGAATGTTGCCAAGGTGCTCAAGTGGGTTGACGACTATGCCGAGGAGCGCTCTGAGGAAGGCGCAAGATTGTCACTTCAGAGGCATTACGAATACTCTTACGACCCGTATCCTCGGAGTCAGGACATGAACCCGATTAACGAACTGTTCAGACGCACAAAACGCGATTAGCAATCACAACAACAATGAAACACAGCAGAATCAACCACATAAAACGTTACCTGAAAATACAGGAAATAGTAAAGGAAAAATATGATCCCGATCTGATGACATACGCAAAATTCTTTCGTCAGCACATATATCCCATATACCCGATGTCGTACCACCGTTTTATAACAATCATCAACATGTCGGGGCTCAAGAAGGAGCTTGAAAAGGAGCTTGAGCAAAAAGGGAAGTCTGACAACCAGCTGTCGTTATTCTGATGTGACACGCGGGGAGACAGTAACGGCTGTGGCACCGGTTTCCTTTTTCTTGACCACAAAAGCGGTACGATAAATCATAGTATATATTTCAACACCTTTGTCACTGAACACCTTCCGCAGCTTTATGCGTTCAAGGGGCTGGAAGGTTGTGTCGCCGAACAGCTGCAGAGCCTGGTGTATATCCTCAATAAGCTGCAGTGTGGCATACGAGTCATTCTTGTTGGGGGCCATCGCCGATGAGCGGACCAGGTTGACGTCGGCCACAGTGATTATGATGTTTGCAACAGCCTTTTGCCAACCTTTGGCAAGCTGGGTGTAGTCCACACTGTCAACATCGATGAGGGCAGCCGGATATTTAACCGGTGAAGGCTCGTATGAGAGCTGTCCCCAGTCTTTGTCGATGTATTTGAGATATGTGACTGCTGATGTGAGCTGCTGCTGGATTTTGAGAAATATTTCCTTCATTTTATGCTGATTTAAATAATAATTAAATTTTGTTTAACCGTTGTCGAACTGCTTCTGGACGCTGACCGTGATGTCCTTGCAGCAGGCCTCGATGTTTCCCCTGATTATTTGTTCAATCTTAGGGGTGAGCTCTTCGGAATAGCCGATGAACTGCCGCTGCGGCATTTTTATGGTGGAGCCTGTTTTTTTCATTGCAAGATTGCGGTACATGACTTCTCCGGTCTGATAGTATTTGCGCCAGAAGAAGCGTTTCATGCGCGGTGTGACAGCGATTGTGCCGCCTTCGTTGTGGATTTTGGCGTATGGCAGCTGTGATGAGAACTCCACGCTGTCGCCGCTGACTTTGGCATTGATGGAGTTGCGCAGTGCGCCTGACAGTTTGAGGCCATGCGGCGCTTTCGGGTTCCAGGGCTTGCTGAAGAATGCCTCGCGCTGGAAGTTGCGGTCGAACTCGTCGGCAAGTTCAACACGGATGTCATTGAGGATGTTATCGACTAACTCGTTCACTTCCATTTTTTTGCCGGTTTTTTGTTGCATTATTGAAAAGTTTTGTATTTTTGCGGTGTCATTCTATGACGCGAGGTAGTGCTACGGTACTGCCTCATTTTTTATAAGAACTTGTTTAATGCAATGATATACGTTCCGTCATTGTACCATTCCCTTTCCATAATTACGAATCTTTCACTTTCAACCATCACACATATCTTCTGTAAAGAAGGATTGTAATAGAAAGAGTTGCCGACACCTTTAATGACAGATTCGTTTGTGAACTGTTCAGTTCTAACAATATCAATCAATAAGACATCAGCTCCTTGCGCAACAGCTTCACCTGCTTTTGTTCCTATGGAGCCAGCGAGATTTTTGTAGTCCTTGGTGAATTTGAACTCCCATTTTTCATCATCAACAAAAGCATCATGGGTCTTGAGCCATTTTTTTAGACTATCAACCCTAATTTTTCGTTGTTTTATCAGTTCCACTCTGAAACCCGCTTCTGCCAAAGGCGTTGCGCTCTTTATGTTTTGCGGTGCTTCGTTTGCGCCATGCCCATCTTGCCTGACAATATATCCGCCTTTTTCGGTTTCAGGAAGTTCAACACACCAGTCTTTTCCGTACTGTTTTCCTCCTACCTTGACCCCTTTCGCCTTGCATGTTATCTTATAGATTTCCTTACAAGCAATACACTTTTCACTTTTCGGATTATATGCGAGCTTGTTGTATGAGCAGTCACCACAACCCTTGGGAAGATACGGGTGTTTGGGCGGCATGACCTTCATCGACTTGCCGGGGTTGAAGCGGAAGATGGCGGCCTTGTTCTCGCCGTTCTTTCCTATCTGCGTGGTGGCACGTTCACCGGATGCGCAGGCCTGGTCGCTGTTGCTGGCGGGGTACTTGTCCTTCAGCACCTGCACGGCCTCACACCTGCAATTCCATCCATTAGGCGGGAAGTACGATTCCCTTTTATTCAGCGGTCACGAATTTCACTCTGCAATTCCAATCATTAGGCGGGAAGTACTCGTTCCATAGCTTATCTGAGGGCGGCGGGAACGGTACTGTAAAGTAACTGGTTAGTTAGTAAGACCTGAAACGTATTTTGAAATCAGGATCATGGGTGACAAATTCAATTCTAAAATCAGG
>CALFIZ010000181.1 GCA_937877575.1 uncultured Marinilabiliales bacterium
ATATCTTTTTTCCCCGGTCAAGGGGCAAAAAAAATGGTGCGCCCACGGGGACTCGAACCCAGGACCCAATGATTAAGAGTCATTTGCTCTACCAACTGAGCTACGGAGACATTTTTTCCGTCTGCAAAAGTATAAAAAAATCACAGATTGAAATACATTTTCAAAAATATTTTTTTCAAATCCACTAACTTACGACCAATCAATCGTTTAGTTCATCAAATCGTGGATCGTCAAAAACAATGCCTTTCAATCTTTGCTTATACTGCCACCTGCTTCTGCGGGTTTCAGAATCATTCTGCATCATAACTTTACATTGTTCCTCCTTCATCTTCCCCATACTGTCATGTAAAATTTTTTCCCTCAGTTCACCCATCATTTTTTCATTACGTTCAATTTCAGGATTATATGAATCCGGCAAATTCAAATATTCAATAGCCTTATGTTGCTTCTTTTCATCTCTTTTTCTGACTTTAATTAGATTTCGGGCCATCGAATACATAAGTGTCGTGAGCGAACATGTGAGCACCAGTCCTTCCCTAATCTTATAAATAAGCAACAAAACACAATCCTGGAAAATGTCTTTGGCGTCTTCCTCCGAATAATTGTAATCAGCAACAAGCTTACGAATATACGGAAAAATATCGCTATACAGCACTTCTTCAGCCTCTCTGTCATCATTCGACAGAATTGCCTCAATAATCCTTATATCAATATCATTCTTGTCTGCCTTACTCATTTATTTAAAAGAAATTTAAAATTATGCGTCAAAAGCTCAGGTATAAAAGTTGACGGCTGCACCCCCTTTCGTTCGGTTACCTTCAGTGTAACCTCTGTATTTTGCTGTCTGTCAACTAAATCAACATACAATACGCTGCTGCCCGGATTATTTTTAATGAGATTATGTAAATTATCGACATAAACTTTGTTAACATCGGAGGAATCAATCATAATCATCACCGACCTGGTGTTTTTGTCAAGCACGGTATCCAACAAAGAAATGTCTGTAATTTTGAAATCGAACTGCTGATTGTATTTTTGAATAACATTACCTGTGATAAACAGCATAGAGCCCACGCTCAGCCAACCCTTGAATTTCAGATAGTCGTCCTTGAACAATGCCAAGGAGAGGCTGGAATAGTAATCTTCTATGGTGATTCTTCCATATTCACTGCCGGTTTTGGTAATTCCGTTCACCGATTCAGTCACCATGCAGCCTATCTTCAAATCGACCGCACGCTTGCCGTTTTCAATCAAATCTTTAATTACCGAAAGGTTGCAGTTGGTATAATTGTCAAGTTCAACCCTATACTGGTCCAATGGATGTCCGGAAAGATAGAAGCCGATACCTTCTTTTTCCAACTTCAGTTTTTGAATCAAACCGAACTCGGGACATACAGGAAACTGTACGTTCAAGGTCGTATCACTTTCCATTTCGCCGAACAGCGACATCTGGGCATTGTTAATCTGTGCCTTTGCATCGCTGACGATTCTTATAAGCTTATCGGTGAATGTCCCTGAATCTTCCTTGTCGCGATAAGCAAACTGTGCCCTGTGAATACCTGAAAAGCAGTCAAATGCGCCCACGGACGCAAGGGCTTCCACTGCCTTTTTGTTGACCGTACGAAGATTAACCCTCATAAGGAAATCAATGACATCCTTAAACGGACCGTCCTTCTCTCTCACATCGGTGATTTCCTGCACCGCCGATATGCCTACTCCCTTTATGCCGGCAAGTCCGAATAAAATCTGTCCGGCCTTGTTTACGCTGAAATTGAAGAAACTTTCGTTGATATTCGGTCCGACAACATCTATCCCCAGCCTGTGACATTCATCGATAAAGAATGATATCTTCCTTATATCCGTAAGATTATGAGTCAGTATCGAAGCCATATATTCAGCAGGATAATGCGCTTTGAGGTAAGCCGTCTGATATGCAATGATTGAATAGGCCGCAGCATGGGAACGGTTGAAACCGTATTCGGCGAATTTCACCATGATGTCGAAGATCTCCTCAGCCTTTTTCTCATTGATATTGTTAGTTTTGGCACAGCCCTCGACGAATTCCTGCTTCATCGACATCATGACGTCCATCTTCTTCTTACCCATAGCCCTTCGCAGAATGTCTGCCTTGCCAAGTGAAAAGCCCGCACAAGCCTGAGCCGTCTGCATTATCTGCTCCTGATAAACCATGATACCGTACGTCGGTTTCAATATCTCCTCAAGCACCGGATGCGGATACTCAACAGGCTTTCTTCCAAGTTTTCTGTCGATGAAAAGAGGAATAAAATCCATTGGGCCGGGACGATACAGGGCATTCATGGCAATGAGGTCTTCCATGTTTTCCGGTATAAGTTCCTTCAGATATTTCTGCATTCCTGCGGATTCAAATTGGAAAATGCCGACTGTTCCGCCATTCTGGAACAGTTTATATGTCAACGGGTCATCGAGCGGAATATTATCTATGTCAATGGCAGTCCCCGTCACATGACGGATTTCATCCAATGCGTCCTTGATTATCGAAAGTGTCTTCAAACCGAGGAAGTCCATCTTCAGCATAGATCG
>CALFIZ010000182.1 GCA_937877575.1 uncultured Marinilabiliales bacterium
GAATGAGAAAGGAAGTGTGTCCTTGGATTCGAAGATAACCAAATGTCCTGTCTGCGGAGGTGAGATACATGTGGGCATGAAAGCCTACAACTGCAGTAACTACAAGGATAAGGATCATCCCTGTAACTTCTCCATCTGGCGGAACATTTCGGGTCATGCAGAGATTGTCGGTGATCCTTTGCGGGCATACGACAGGAGTACGGGTGCCAAGACGGATTATCTCAACGTGTGGGATGGCTCTCAGTCTTTGAATTATGGATTCGAGCATGGTGTCGTTGACCATGAGTGCGTCACCGCCTGAAAGAAGGACATCCCTGACCTGTGGGGTGCGTGCGATATAGTCAATGGCCTGCTGAATCCTGTCGGCAGGTGACTGACAGTCGTGTTGCCCTGCAAAACGTCTTCTCGTGCAGTGACGACAGTACATCGAACACATGTCGGTTATAAGGAACAGAACTCTGTCGGGATATCTGTGAGTAAGTCCGGGTACAGGTGAATCCTCGTCTTCACTTAACGGATCCAACAAATCGGCTTTTGATATATTGGTTTCAGTGATGGTTGGAATACACTGTCTTCTGATAGGGTCATACGGATCGTTCTGGTCAATGAGGCTGAGATAATAAGGTGTGATTGCCATACGGAGAGTCTTCAGCGATTCTCTGATGCCCTCTTCTTCCTCTTCAGTGAGTTTGACATACTTCTTCAGCTCATCTAACGTCTCTATACGATTCTTAACCTGCCACTTCCAGTCGTTCCACTGTTCGTCGGTGACATCCGGAAATAGCTGTTTTCTTCTGTTTTCTGCCATAATTGTTATATGATTATATTTTAACTACAAATAATATTTTGGAACAATCTGCAAAATTATATATTTTTTTTCAATCATCCAATTTTCTTGAACACAATCATTATACGGCAATTGAGTAAAAAATTTCCTTTATCTTTGCAATGTTAAATATTTATCCATAATGAAGAAATTCCTGAAATTTTTCAAACCATTCGAGTGGTTCTTGTTACTGACAATCATAACGTTGACTATAATCGCTTCATCATTTAACCCCAACACCACATTTGCTGAAAGCTTCTTTACCATTGAAACCCTTTCGGCAATATGCGGCGTCATAAACGTTGTCCTTGCCGCCAAAGGCCATATCTCCAATTTCGCGTTCGGCATAATCCAGTGCGCCCTGTATGCTTTCTGCTGCTACAGGGAAAGCGTCTATGGCAACGCCGTCTTGTATTCTCTGTATTTCCTGCCGATGCAGTTCGTGGGCTATTTCTCGTGGAGAAAGAAACTGAAAAGCGACGGCAGCAATGAGGTGGTGTCGAGATTTATGAACCTCCGACAGTCGATAATCGCTTACTCCATAACTCTTGCCGGCATCGTTGCGTTGTATTTCATACTGAAATATGTCAACGGCCAGGCTGCCATTTTCGATGCTGCATCAACGGTTTTCAACATCGTTGCCATGGTGATGATGGTCAAAGGCTTTACTGACCAGTGGTATCTTTGGATTTTAGTCAACATCTCCTCCTTGGGTATCTGGGCCTACAGGGCGGTGAACGGTGATGCAGATGCGGTCTCACCTGCCAATTTGATATTCTGTGCAATGTGGTTTGTCTATCTGCTCAATTCCATCCACGGACTTGTTGTTTGGAGACGTAATGCGGTTTCCAATGAGGAATATGAAAGCATCGACACGTCAAAGAAAATCGGCAGAAATGAATAGAAGAACCTTCCTGAAAAGCAGCCTGATGCTGTCATTGGGTGCGATGCTTGAATCGAGAACGAATCTTATTGCTGAAAATGCCGATAAGATAGTGAATGCCATTGGCGATAAGGAGTTGGGTGCGAAGGAGTTATACAGACTGTTCCAAGATCCGACTTCCGAATACAGGCCTTTTGTACGCTGGTGGTGGAACGGTGATAAGGTGGAAGCCAAAGAGATTATACGGGAACTGCATCTGCTGAAGGATGCGGGAATCGGTGGCGTTGAAATCAATCCGGTAGCGTTCCCGTCCGATACCGATGACTTGGGAATAAGGTCCTTGCCCTGGCTCAGCAACGAGTGGATTGACATGCTCAAGGTTGCTTTCGATGAAGCCAAGTCGCTTGATATGGTTTCCGACCTGATAGTCGGTTCAGGCTGGCCTTTCGGAGCTGAATATCTTGAAGGCGATGAACGTGCCTCCATCGTTGTCAATTATGCCGAAAAGGTCACCGGCCCGGTCGATTATGAAATCTCACGTGACGGAATATTCGCCTCCGCTGATCCGAATATCAGCTCACCATTCCAAGGGAGAAAGATGAAACTGCTGTCTCTGAAACTGTATCCGAACCCCTGCAGCAGCATCGGTGAAGGCATAGACATGATGCAGTATGAAAACGACGGTTCCTTCAAAATCAGAGTGCCTGAAGGCAGACATACTGTAGCCGCATTGGTGGAAATATCCGGTTTTCTGCAAGTTATCCTCGGTGCTCCGGGTGCAAGCGGCCCTGTCCTCAATCATTTCAACAGGGAGGCGGTAAGCAGGTATCTCAACAATATGTCCGACACCATC
>CALFIZ010000183.1 GCA_937877575.1 uncultured Marinilabiliales bacterium
TATTTCATATAATCCAAGGTGTAATCCGAAAAATAAATATTTTGTAGTTAATGCAAATAAATCAGAAAAAAATATTATTTTCGCTTTTCATGAAAGATGTATAAAATCCAATCAAATAAACTAACGTAAAATTAAAAAATTAAGACATGAACATTGAATGGGGTAAATTACCTTTCGGTTATTACAAGACCGAGTATAACGTAAGATGTTATTACAGAAACGGTGCATGGGGCGAAGTCGAAATTTCCTCTTCGGAGTATATTCCCATACACATTGCGGCAACCTGTCTTCATTACGGACAGGAGGCATTTGAAGGAATGAAGGCTTTTATGGGCAAAGACGGTAAAGTCAGACTTTTCCGCTGGGATGAGAACTGGAAACGCATCTGCAACTCCGCAAATGGTGTCATGATGCCGCCGGTTCCAAGAGAACTATTCGAATCCATGGTTAAGAAAGCCATAAAGATGAATTCAAAGTTTGTTCCTCCTTACGGTTCAGGAGCCTCATTGTATATCCGCCCATTACTAATAGGTACGGGGGCAAGAGTTGGCGTTCATCCTGCTGATGAATATCTGCTTATTATTTTCGTGACACCTGTCGGCCCTTACTTCAAGGAAGGATTCAAACCTGTGAAAGTCCAGATTGTAAGAGACTATGACAGAGCCGCTCCATTAGGAACCGGCCATATAAAAGTCGGCGGCAACTATGCAGCAGGTCTGATTGCATCAGAACGTGCTCACGATGAAGGTTATTCAACAGTTCTTTTCCTTGACGCAAAAGAGAAGAAATACATCGACGAAGCCGGTCCTGCAAACTTCTTCGGTATCAGAGGAAATTCATACATCACTCCTGACTCACACTCCGTACTGCCATCAATCACAAATATGAGTCTCAGGCAGATAGCCGCTGATTTGGGATTGACCGTTGAACGCCGCCACGTTCCTGTTGAAGAGCTGTCCACTTTCGAGGAAGCAGGCGCATGCGGCACAGCAGCCGTCATCTCACCTATCAGCGAAATCGTTGACCGTGACTCCAATACGCACTACGTGTTCAGCAAAGACGGCAAAGTGGGACCTGTCTGCACGAAAATGTATGAAAGACTGCTCGCCATCCAAACAGGCGACTACCCTGACAATCACGGTTGGGTTGACTTAGTTGAAATCTAATACCAATTTGCTCACTATGACGACAAAACTTAATCTTACAATTGAGCCGCAGAAAGGCATGGACTGCCTGACTTTCGGAATGTCAATCGATGATGTGGTCAAAATCCTCGGCAATGCTTCAATCCAGGATGACAATCAGGACGAGGACGGATTCAGCTACATAGAACTCTCATACGATGATTACGACATGAGCCTGTTCTTCGAAGGCGACGGCGCTCCTTCCTATCTCAGCGATATAGAGATTGAAAATCCTGAAACCACACTCTTCGGCGTTAAAATATTCGAACTCAACAAAGAACAGGTCATCGACCTGATGGAAAAGAACGGATATAATGATGCAGATGTCAATATGGATGAAGAACTTCAGGAAGAATGTGTCTCATACGATAACGAAATCATCGACTTCTACTTCGACAATGACAAACTTGTCTCGGTAAACTTCGGTGTCATCCTCGGTCCTGACGGTGAAATTATAAAATAAGCGGGAAGTCACTCCCTGCTGAACGGATGATATTTTTCAATAACATTACGCAGCATGTTGCGATCAATGTGAGTATATATCTCGGTGGTCATTATTGATTCATGACCGAGCATTTCTTGGACAATACGTACGTCCGCACCATTTTGTATCAGATGCGTAGCAAACGAATGACGAAATGTGTGCGGACTTACTTTTTTGTCAACCCCTGCAATTGCAGTCTGTTCCCTGACAATAATGAATATCATCTCACGGGTTAGTTTTGCTCCCCTGTTGTTCAGAAACACAATATCTTCATCATCCTTTTTAGCCTTTATTCTGTTACGGTCATGCTGCAGATAAAATTTAATCTGTTTTATAGCAGGGGCACCTATTGGCACAAGTCTCTCCTTGCTGCCTTTTCCGAAAACCCTCACAAAGCCTTCTTCAAAATAAATATCTGAAAATCTGAGATTTATCAGTTCAGATACTCGTAATCCGCAGCTATACAAGGTTTCAAGGATTGCACGGTTTCTATGACCGTTGGATAATGACAAATCGACACTGTCCAAAATCCTCTCCACCTCTTCAACGGTCAGAACATTTGGCAGATGTTTTCCCAATTTCGGCAATTCGATGGCATCCATCGGGTTTTCCTTAACGGCTTCATCAAGCATAAGAAACCTGTAAAACGAACGCATCGAAGAAATGAATCTTGCCTGTGATTTCTTTGAAATATCGGCATCCAAGAGTTTGCAGAGATAATCTGTAACAGTCTGTTGGTTTATATCGGTAATCTTCTGAATACAGTCATCTTCATCGACGGACTTCAGAAATTCAGAGACATCGCTCACATAACCGAGAATTGTATTCTGCGACATGCCAAGTTCGACCTGAAGATAAATTTTATAGGATTTTACGAGCGATTCTAATTTCATACCAACAGAAAAACGGCTGACAACCTGACGGTCATCAGCCTTGAAATAAGTACCCGGGGTGGGACTTGAACCCACACGGCTGCAATAGCCAAGGGATTTTAAGTCCCTCGTGTCTACCAATTCCACCACCTGGGCAACCTTGGTTTTTAAGAGCGGAAGACGAGACT
>CALFIZ010000184.1 GCA_937877575.1 uncultured Marinilabiliales bacterium
ACGACGCTCTTCCGATCTCTGAAGCGGTCTTTGCCCCAATAGACATTGACAAAAGCACGCAAAACCCCGCTCTCATCGTAGAGTGCCTGCCCGATATCCGGATATTCATCCTTGAGAATTTTGGTGATGGTGCTTTTAAGAGTACCATTGCCGATTCCATGAATGAAAACAACCTCCTTATAATGATTTTCGACAGCACTTTCGAGAGCCGAACGGAAATATTCAGTCTGTTCATGTAAAATCTCAAAATTCTTCAAGTTTGAAAAATCATCTCTTAATGCCGAAATATGAAGGTCAACCTCGGCTTTTCCCTTGCCTGTCTTATGCCTGTCTATAAGCTGTGGTGCCAAAGGAGCGATTGCCTGCTTGGCCTTTTCCTCGCTGATGAGCACATCCTTCGATTTTTCTTCCTTAGGAATATTTATCTTTTCATTGTAATAAATATCATTGAGAAGAACCATGAAAGCCCGTTCATGCATCACGTTTGATGTCCTGTAGTTGTCGTTTATGTCGAAATACGTCACCTTAAGATTGATGTCAATGTTTACCGGATTCGGCACAACTTTGGTTTTGGAGGTGCTGAACAGTACCTGATGTGTGCCGACAGTCCAGTTGGCAAGATCCTCACGTTTGATTTCACACAGGTTGAGACGGGTGAAAGGTGCAATGGTATTCAGGTCAAGTCCATGATATTCACGGGTTGACTTCTTTAGATAAGAATTTACGACGATGGTATATTCTGTATTGTTTACAAAGCTGATAATCAGATTGCTGCTTTTCAGTTTCTCCTGGTCCGACGGTATATATGCAAGATATACTCCCTGTTCGATTCTGTCCCCGCCAGCATTGTCAGTCAACTTGACAGGACCGGAAAAACTGTTGGTTTCCTTCTCTCTTTTTTCAATTTCACGGTCAATTTCATAGGCTTCCGGCAAATCCTTTTTGGATTTCGATTCCTGTTTTGCGAACTTTCTGTGTCTGATTTTCAGTTCATCCTTTGATGGCATTGACACCTCAAAGTCCTCATCAAAATATCTTTCAATGCTCGACTGGGGGTCAATGAGAATCAGCTCCTTTTCAGGGACAGGATATTCGAGTCCGCCGTCACTGATAATTCTTACCATCGCATTGTCAAGTACTTGCGTCACATATCCGCCGCCGACTTTATTAAGAAATTTTACTTTATCTCCTGTTTTGAATTTCATAAAACACAAATTTGAAATTATTTTGATGCAAAGGTACTCAAAAATAAAGATAAAATGACTAAATTTGCATTTTCAAAAAAACATAATCATGTCATTAGAAGATACTGTAAACAGCGAGATAAAGAAAGCAATGCTCGCCAAAGACCAGAAAAAACTGGCTGCCATAAGAGCCATAAAATCCGAAATATTATTGTTAAAGACCGGCAAGGGCAAAGACGGCATCACTCCTGAAATGGAGACCGCCACCCTTCAGAAGATGATAAAACAGAGAAAAGAATCTGCGGAAATATACAACAGTCAGAACAGAGCAGACCTTGCAGAGGAGGAATTGTCACAGGCTGCCGTAATTGAGACCTTCATGCCGGCCCTTATGTCACGTGACGAGGTGAAAGCCGCTGTGAGTGAAGTCATTGCAGAGACAGGAGCAACGACTATAAAGGACATGGGCAAGGTTATGGGAGTGGCGACAAAAAAGCTTGCCGGCAAAACCGACAACAAGACCATATCCGAGATAGTCAAAGAACTGCTTGCGAGCCAACAGTAAGTATAAAAAATTATAAATCAACAATATAGTTAAATTTAAAATAGTAACAAATGAAAAAATTCTTCTCAGTTTTTGCATGCTTATTGATAGCATTGCCAATGTTTGCTCAAGTTGAAGCAGAAAAGAAAGATGACGTAAAAGACGAAGGTTACAAGTTCACTGTCGTCAAGGATATTCCGATAACACCGGTTAAAAACCAGAGTCGTGCCGGCACATGCTGGTGCTATTCAGGCTTAGGTTTCATTGAAGCCGAATTACTTCGTATGGGTAAAGGTGAATACGACTTGTCAGAAATGTACATCGTTTACAACACCTATATAGACCGTGCCAAAGCTGCAGTCCGCACTCATGGTGACGTTTCATTCTCACAGGGCGGTTCATTCTATGATGTTCTCTATGGCATGAAGACATTCGGACTTGTTCCCGATGCAGAGATGCCTGCAGGCAAAATGTATGGTGACTCTCTTTCCGATCACACTGAACTGTCAGCAATTTCCGATGCTGCCGTCAAAGCTATCGCCAAAGGCAATCAGCGCAAACTGCAGACAAATTCCGACAACGAATTATTGTGGGTGAAAGCCATCGAAGCGATTCACGATGTATATCTCGGCGAACGTCCGACAGAATTCACATACAAAGGTGCAAAATACACCCCGAAGTCATTCTATGAATCATTGGGACTCAATCCTGACGACTATGTTTCGATTACATCATACACTCACCATCCGTTTTATGAGAAGTTCGTCCTTGAAATCCAAGACAACTGGCGTTGGGGACAATCCTACAACCTTCCCTTGGACGAATTCATGAATGTGTTTGACTATGCCATCGACCACGGTTACACCATTGCCTGGGGCAGCGATGTGAGCGAAGATGGTTTCCGCAAAGGTGTACGACAGGGATTCTGCGTGCTTCCCGACTTTGATGCCAAAGACGACGGCAGTCTCGGAAGTGACATGTCCCACTGGACAGGTTTAAGCAAAGCCGACAAACAAAAAGAAGCATATGAACATCCCACTCCTCAAAAATGGGTCACCCAGAAAGAACGTCAGATTGCTTACGACAATTGGGAAACCACCGACGACCACGGCATGGTAATCTACGGAAAAGCCACCGACCAGATGGGCAACGAGTACTACATGGTGAAGAACAGCTGGGGAAAATACGGAAAATATGACGGAATGTTCTATGCCAGCAAAGCTTTCGTCCGTTACAAAACCATGAATATTCTTGTTCATAAAGACGGTATTCCCAAAGATTTGAAGAAAAAATTAGGTATTAAATAATTTTTTAGGGGAAAGTAGG
>CALFIZ010000185.1 GCA_937877575.1 uncultured Marinilabiliales bacterium
GAGTTCAGACGTGTGCTCTTCCGATCTGACCAACCACCTTGACATTGCCATGATTGATTGGCTTGAAAAATATCTCAAAAAAGAAAAAGTCACACTGTTTCTCATCTCGCACGACAGGTATTTCATTGACAACGTGTGTGATACAATCTTTGAACTTGATGATTATTCAATTTACCGGTACAAAGGAAACTACAGCAACTTTTTGATAAAGAAAGCCGA
Source organism: uncultured Marinilabiliales bacterium (assembly GCA_937877575.1). GTDB lineage: Bacteria > Bacteroidota > Bacteroidia > Bacteroidales > BM520 > RGIG7150. The sequence continues at coordinate 220 of CALFIZ010000185.1, forward strand.
ACGCGAAGAACTTGAAGTCCGCAACATAGAACACGCAAGAAGCAAATACCGCATAGAACTCGAATGGATGCGCCGTCAGCCTCAGGCACGGCAACATAAGTCGAAAAAAAGGGAAGAGGCATTCTACGATATAGAAAAAATCGCCAAACAACGTATCGACAGTGATGAACAAAACAGTTTCAATGTCCAGGCTTCACGCCTTGGCAAGAAAATCATGGAAATATATGATTTGACGAAATCTTTCGATGACAAGAAAATCATCAGCAACTTTTCATACACCTTCCTCAAAAACGACCATATCGGCGTTGTCGGCAAAAACGGCATAGGGAAATCAACGTTTTTCAATCTGATAACACAACAACTTGCCCCCGATTCAGGCAAAGTGGTAATCGGCAGCACCATCCGCTTCGGTTATTTCGGGCAGCAGGGACTGCAGCTTAACGACAACAAGACGATTCTTGAAATCGTAAAGGAATATACCGAGATGGTGAACCTCGACAGCCGCGAAATGGGTGTCTCGCAATTCCTGACACATTTCAACTTCCCGCCTGCAGTCCAGCATAACAAGTTCGGGAAACTCAGCGGTGGTGAAAAACGAAGATTCTACTTACTGCTCGTTTTGCTTCAAAGCCCTAATTTCCTAATCCTTGACGAGCCCACCAACGACCTTGACATTCAGACACTTAACCTGCTGGAGGATTTCCTGAGCACTTACAACGGAGTGCTCCTGATAGCCTCTCATGACCGGCTTTTTCTCGACAAACTCTCAGGGCACATCTTCGCCTTTGAAGGCAATGGCGTCATAAAGGATTATCCCGGGAACTACACCGAATACACAGAATGGCGCAAACGCATGGATATCGCCATTCACAGAAATGAAATGCAAAAGGCCAAAGCTGCCGCCGACAGCAAGCCCAATAAGCCGCAACATGAAGAGAAAGTCCGCAAAGCCACCTATAAGGAGAAAAAGGAATACGAGCAGATAAACACAAGACTCGAAGAACTCGAAAAAGAAAAAGCGGACCTTATGGCGAAACTGAATATGCCGGATATGCCTATTGACAAGCTTCAAGCAATGAGCAGCCGTTTCGCTGAAATCGAAAACGAAATTGCCCCATTGGAAGACCGCTGGTTAGAATTATCGGAAATCGTATAAAAAAAGAGATGCAACTCGCATTGCATCTCCCTTATTGTTCACTCTTACTATCTGTTAAAATCCAGGACAATATTTCTCGATATCCTTTCCGAGATTCTTGTCACCGTAAGATTTCCTGTAAGAAGCGGCAAACTGTTCCGCAAGTTTATGTGCTGCAGCCGCGTATGCCTTCTTGTCTGCCCACGTGTTTTCCGGGACAAGAATATCATCAGGAACGCCTTTGACATGCTTGGGGATATTCAGATGGAACACCTTGTCAACATAGTAATCATTGTTTTTGCTGATTAAAGAGCCGTTGAGCGCGGCATCAACCATTTTACGGGTATATACCAGGTCAAAGCGTTTTCCGACGCCGTAACCGCCTCCGGTCCATCCTGTGTTGATAAGATATACCTGCGTGTTGTGTTTCTCCATCTTTTCACCGAGAAGCCTTGAATACACATCCGGATTGAATGGCATGAAAGGAGCTCCGAAGAAACGGCTGAAGGTTGCCTGCGGTTCCACAATACCTGTTTCGGTACCGGCGAGCTTGCTTGTATAACCCATTAAGAACCAAAGCATTGCCTGTTCCTTATTCAACACTGACACAGGAGGGAGGACTCCGTATGCGTCGGCTGTAAGGAACAGAATAGTTGTAGGATGGCCGCTTGTCGAACTCTTTTTAATGTTTTTCAGGAATGTGAGAGGATATGACGCTCTCGAATTTTCAGTGAGACGGTTGTCGTAATAATCGACAGTGCCGTTAGGATAGACCATTGTGTTTTCAAGGATGGCACCGTGGCGTCTGTATGGGGCAGGATGCATGACTGCATCGTAAATATCCGGTTCCTTCTTAGGATTGATGTCAATCATCTTGGCAAAGCAGCCGTTCTCGAAGTTGGCGATACCGTTGTCATTCCAGCCGTGTTCGTCATCACCGAGCAAAGCTCTGTTAGGGTCAGCCGACAAAGTGGTTTTACCGGTGCCGGAAAGTCCGAGCAGCAATGCGGAATCACCCTTCTTGCCTTCGTTTGCAGAGCAATGGAGAGGAAGTATTCCGAGCAGCGGCAGATAATAGTTCATCACTGTGAACATCATTTTTTTGAGTGAGCCCATATAAGCCGAGCCTACTATCACGCCGCAGCGACGGTCGAAGTCCATCGCAACTATCATGTCCGATGAGGTGCCGTCAGGCATTCTGCGGAGCAGTCCGTCATATTTCTTCTTGTCGAGCTTGTCATACGGCATACAGAGAACAGTAAAGTCTTTTCCGTAGAAAACACTCCTCTTTATGTTCTTGGGCACAGGACGGAACATATTGTCTGCGAATACGGAATGTATCGCCGTGGAAGTAACCGTAGTCACAGGGAGTGCATAGTCCGGATCCGCTCCGACCACACGGTGGGTGACATACACATTCTTCTTGGTTTTCAAAAACTTGAGAGCATCTTCATATACCATATCAAACACCTTCTCATCTATCGGCAGATTGTTTGGTGATGTCCAGTCAATATTCTTCTCTGAACAAGCTCTTTTAACTATAACGGTGTCCTTAGGACTTCTTCCTGTGGATTCAGGTCTTGACCATGTGGCAAGGGCACCGCTTTCGCAAACTATACATTCATGATTATTGACCGCTTGGGAAATCATATCGCTTCTTCTCATGTCAACATGGACATTAGGAAGTTTTTCCAATTCGTTTAAGAGTTTCTTTGTAGGTTCCATAAAAATATTATTTATTGTACTTGTAAAAATTATTCAACTGTAATTTCATCGGCAAAAAGCCATGCCATGCCACCTGCCCCATCGTGCCATGTCGGACATGATATTATGGATTTTGCGATGACTTTGACATACCTGGCATTCTTGTCGCCTCTTACGACAAAATCATGTATTGAAGGCTCAGTGTCCCTTTCCGAAATAGTGTTTTCCACACTTCCGTATTCAACGAAATCCGTGCCGTCTTCAGAAGTATAAAATGTCACTTTAGTAGGATAGAAAATCCATGAGTTCACATCCTGCAGGAATCCCATATTTATTTTTCTGACCCTTTGAGATTCATTCAAATCAACCACTGCAACAATATCCTGACCCTGATATCCCTGCCATCCGCCAGTTCTGAAATTGATACCGCCTCTGACACGGTCAATCAGAGCATTGTTGCCGCCGGCTGAATATTGGCTTTCATATTTCGAAACAAGCTTTATTTTACGATTGTCAAATATTTTTGAAAACTCGGTGGAAATCACATTACTCCTGACACCTTCAGCATTGATGCTGACTGCCTTCACCGTAGTTGTTTTGGTAAGTTCAAAAGGCTCGGTATATTCAATTGAATGCGTTGTAGGAGTCTTTCCGTCAGTAGTATAGTATATTT
>CALFIZ010000186.1 GCA_937877575.1 uncultured Marinilabiliales bacterium
GAAGCCATACAGCCCGAAAGCCATCAAAACCACTAACGAAAATAAAAATTTCTTCATAATTAAATAAAAATTAAATTGTTATAATTATAATTAGTTATAAAATTCTTTCCGGATTATCCTTAATAAATCTGTCCCATGACTTTTTGGAACTCATCATAGGCACTCCGCTAAGATTATAAGCATGACACAGCGCAATAGCGGTAGCATCCGTGTCATCATATTTCGACTTTTCAACAAAAGGAATATCAAGAATCTTCGACACCATATAGGCAACCTGCTGCTTTGCCGCATTGCCGTTACCGGTGATGACTTTCTTCACATTCTTGGGAGGATATTCCCATATCTGACAATTATGCGCGATGGCAAATCCTATACAACACCCCAACACCCTGCCAAGTTTCAGCATAGACTGAGGATCTTTGCCATATACAGGAATCTCAATTGCCATTTCATCTATATCGTATGTTTCAAACAACGATGAAAGAAATCCGTATATTCTCCTGTTTTTCTCTATTTGGTCCTCCAAATCATGCAGGTCAAGAATGCCATTGGTATAGACCGTATATTTAGCACTTTCCTTACGGAGGACACAATACCCGAAATTCAATGTTCCGGTATCAATGCCAAGGATAGTCTTGTTTAATGATTTTTGATTCGTTATCATAGCGGTCTAAACATTTATAATTCTGTAAACCAATTCCTTAATAAGTTCCCCTTGGGTGGTGGAATTATTGTCCACCCCCTTCCCTTTCACATCATACTCTTCCAGCAGGAGAAATATTGCAGATATGGATTTCGGGGGATAATTCGAAGCTGCAGCCGAATAATCTCTGAGAAAATAAGGGTTTATGCCAAGAGCTTTCGACAGTGCGGCGCTTGACCTGTCGTGGATGAAATGATATTTCATCTGCTTGGCGAAGAAACCGTACAAAACACTGATTATCATCGGCAGAGGTCCGGCCTTCTCATTGTCAGCAAAATACAACGCTATCTGCATAGCCTTCTGTTCATTCTTTGAACCAATGGCATTCTGAAGTTCAAATACGTTGAAATCCTTGCTGATACCAACATTTTTCTCAATGTCGGATTCATCAATGGAACTCTTGTCAGGCAAAGCTATGAAGAGTTTTTCCAATTCATTTGAGATTTTCTGGAGGTCGGTCCCGAGATAGCTTCCCAAAAGCAGGGCAGCCCTCGGATTCATACTGTAGCCTTTATTGTGGCAATATCCGATTATCCAGTCGGGAATCTGATTGTCGTAAAACTTGGGGGACTCAAAGAAAACTGTTTTTGACTTGATTTTCTTTGCAAATGAGGTGCGTCCGTCAAGTTTGTTGTACTTGTAACAGAGCACAAGCAAAGTCGATGGTGTGGGATTATCGATATATGGTTCAAGCTGCTCAATTTTTTTGATGCTCTGCGCTTCCTTTATGACCATCACCTGATAGGTTGACATCATCGGATACTGTCGCGCCTGATGGATAATATCCTGAGGTTTGACATCATAGCCATACTGCACCACAAGATTAAAGTCACGTTCCGATTCGTCAAGCACTTCATTCTCAAACATGTCACTTATACGGTCAATATAATACGGCTGTTCGCCTGACAAAAAATAAATCGGACTGAAATTCCTGTTTTTTATGCTGGTGACTATTTCCTCGAACTTCATTGTCAGAATTTCAAATGTTTAACAGCTATACCATTAGTAATCAAGTGCATAAGTGAATCCCTGCCTATTTTCACATGGTCGGTGACATATTTGTCGGTGACAGCCTTGTCACTGGCTTCGGTTTTGATACCCTCTTCAACCATCGGTTTGTCGGAAATCAGCAGCAGGGCACCTGTCGGAATGGAATTGTAAAAGCCGACCGAAAAGAGTGTTGCCGTTTCCATATCGACTGCCATGACCTTTATCTGACGCAGATATTCCTTGAAATTCTCATCATGTTCCCACACTCTGCGGTTGGTGGTATATACGGTTCCGGTCCAATAATCCCTGCCATAGTCGGTAATGGTTTGGGATATGGCCTTCTGAAGGCTGAATGCCGGAAGGCTTGGAACTTCAGGAGGGAAATAGTCGTTTGAAGTACCCTCTCCGCGGATTGCAGCTATCGGAAGTATCAAGTCGCCAACCTTATTCTGAGCCTTAACGCCGCCTGTCTTCCCCAAGAAAAGTACGGCCTTGGGATGAATGGCAGTAAGCAAATCCATGATGGTTGCTGCATTTGGACTGCCCATACCGAAGTTAATCATGGTTATGTTGTCTTCAGTGACATTGGGCATGGTTTTGTCAAGCCCCCTTATATAGGCATTATATTCCTGTGCAAATATCTCCACATATTTCTGGAAATTTGTCAGCAGGATATATTCACCGAACTTATCCAACGGCGTTCCAGTATATCTGACCAACCAATTGGCAACTATTTCTTCCTTAGTTTTCATGAACTACACTTAGTTTAAGAGGTGCAAATATAAATTGTTTTTGCCAAATCATATTAATTAAAACAAAGTTTTTTTCCTCATTAAAGAAAGGCAAAATTTCATGATTTTGGCAGGGACATGCGATTAGAGTGTGCATTATGTTCATTTTTCCCAGCTATAAGTCTGATAATTAGCATATAAGCCACAAATCAAGTTACCTTCTTAAGCCTGCTTATATTTTTCATCTTAAAAAATCACAGATGAGCATAAAAATAGTAATTTTGCATTTTTAATAAATTTTAATAAATATCTGATGATTTATCCGAACTCGTTTGAACAAAAAATAGGATTTGACCATATAAGACAACAAATTACCAGTCTCTGCATAACTTCAGGTGGCAGGAAGATTGTTAATTACATGTCATTTTCAGATGACCACATTGATATTGAGAGAATGCTGTCGGAGACTGAAGAAATGAGACTGCTGTTGATTTCCCGTTCCGAATTTCACTTCAATGAATTTCCTGAATGTATTCATGACATTGTAAGAATAAGTGAAGAAGGTTCTATAATTGAGCAGCAAACCCTTGCTGACCTTAAAGCGGAAATGATGGTTTTCCAAGACTGCATCAAATTCTTCAATGCAAACAGGACAGATTTCCCGCTACTTCACGGTCTTTGGAGCCATGACCTTGACACGCATGCAATCATACAACAGATAATCAGAATCATTGATGATGCCGGAGAAATCCGCAGCAATGCCTCAGACAAACTGTTCGAAATACGCCAGCAGATTGTACGTGAACAAAAACGTGCCGAAAAGCAGATCACCGTAATCATGAAATCGGCGAAGGCTTCCGGCATCGTCAAGGAAAACAGCGAAATAAGCATCCGTGACGGACGTGCGGTCATACCGATACCTGCTGCGAACAAACGCATGCTGCGCGGTTTCATACACGATTCGTCATCAACCGGCCAGACACTTTATGTCGAACCTGATGAGATATTCGAAATCAACAACAACATCCGCGAACTTGAAAGCGAGGAAAAACAGGAAATCGTAAGGATTTTGCGTGACTTCACCATCTTGCTGCGCCCGGAAATCCCGTCTATAATCAACATGGACAACTACTTGTCGTACATTGATTTTCTGCGTGCCAAGGCCAATTATGCACTTTCTGTCTCCGCCTTCAAGCCAATTCTGAGCAACATACCCTACACACACTTAATCAGGGCACAACACCCTATTCTGCTTCAGTCACTCCAACGCCAGAACCGCCAAACAGTACCACTGAACATACAACTTGATGAAAAGCACAGAATACTTGTGATTTCAGGACCTAATGCCGGCGGCAAGTCCATCGCGCTCAAAACCGTGGCACTGCTTCAGTATATGCTTCAATGCGGACTGCTCGTCCCTGCCAATGAAAACTCTGAAATGGGCATCTTCAAAAATATCTTCATCGACATAGGCGATGAGCAATCCATTGAAAACGACCTGAGCACATACACATCGCACCTCAACAACATGAAATTCTTCATCGAAAATGCCGACCATTCCACACTGATACTAATCGATGAAATCGGAAGCGGAACCGAGCCTCAGCTGGGCGGTGCCATTGCCGAAGCGACTCTCGAACAACTTTGTGAACTCGGCGCAAAAGGTGTCGTAACCACCCACTATGCCGGCATCAAACAACTTGCCAGCAAGAAGGAAGGCCTCTTCAACGGTGCAATGCTGTTCGACAAGAAAGAAATCAAACCGCTGTTTCAACTGGCAATCGGAAGGCCTGGCAGCTCATACACCTTTGAAATTGCACGCCGAGTAGGATTTCCTTCGGATCTGCTTGACAAAGCCGCAACAAAATCTGAAGCTTCGGCACAGGCAAACTACGACCAGATGCTCGAAGAACTCGAAATCGAAAAACAACAGATTGAAAAAGAGAAAGATGAACTGCGTGTCGCCGATGAGTTCCTGAAGGAAGTAATCGACAAATACACCAATCAGCTGAAGCAAATCGACGAGTCGAAAAAAGACATAATCAAAAAAGCCAAGGCAGAGGCCTCAGATATAATAAACAATTCCAACCGACTCATAGAGAAGACTATACGCGAAATCAAAGAAGCCCAGGCTGAAAAAGAAAAAACTAAAATAATCAGGGAAAAATTTGAAAAACAACAAAAAGAAGCCCTGAATGAAGCCAATGAGACGGAAAATGCCGGCGACAACACTGTACCCATTCAGCAGAATGTGAAAATCCCCAACAAGATTCGCAAGAAACTTTACGAAATCAACAAGGATGAAAGGAAAAAACAACAGCTTAAAGATGACAAAATAAAGGAGATAAGCCAGGACACATCCATAGCTGACCGCGACAGGAAATTCGAAAAACTGAAAAACGATTTCCCTGATAAAGCCAAAATATCTTCTCAGAAGTCAACGGTACGAAAAGACACCTTTGAAGTCGGCAGTCTTGTCACCGCCTACAATTCCGAGACAGTGGGGGAAATCGTGGAAATTAAGGGAAAAGAAGCGAAAGTCATGTTCGACAATCTCGCCATGTCAGTCAAACTCGAAGACCTGCACCTCCACCAAGGCGCAAAGCCGGCACGCAGAGGCAACAACAATTACATCAATACATTTGTCCAAGAGCTTAATGAAAAAGCATATACATTCACCACTACCATCGATGTCAGGGGATTGCGCGCCGACGAGGCATTATACGAAATCGAACACTATATGGATGATGTGATAATGTTAAGCATCCGCAGTTTCAGCATATTGCACGGACGTGGAAACGGGGTGCTTCGCAAGCTGATACGCGACTATCTGTCCAAGATACCCGATGTCGCCTATTTCAAAGACGCATCAATCCAAAATGGCGGTGACGGCATCACCGAAGTCAGGATGAAGTTCAACGAAGGTGAAGTGGTGGAAATCGGAGAAACCGAAGATTAAATCGAGTACAACGACTTGATATACTTCTCATTACCGGTACGGCGCAGAATGTCAATGTTGAAGGGTTTCAGCAGATAGGCGTCGGCT
>CALFIZ010000187.1 GCA_937877575.1 uncultured Marinilabiliales bacterium
CGAAACCTACGTCTCCGCATATGAGACGTTCCCTAGGATATGGCTTCTCCATGTCGGCTTTGACGTCGTTTGTGGCTTTCACCTGGTCCGGCGTATCCTCATACATGAATGAAGCCTCCAGTTCGTGCTGCATGTATGTGTCGGGCGAGAAGGCGAAACCCGGATTGGCCTTGCGTTCTGCGTAAAGGTTGATAAGCTCCTTGGCAATGTCCTTGACTTTTTTCTTTGTGTTGTTCTTCAGCGTGGCCCAGGCTGAGGAACCTAATTTGTTGAGCTTTGGGGTGTGACCTTCACTGCCAGAATACTTTGATATCTTATACAGAGAGTGAATGTTCACGTACAGCAGGTCGTTGTTGGCGTAAGAGATACGTATTGCCTCCTGCTCCTTGCCTCCGTTGACGATTTTCTGCAGACCTTCAAAACGACCGATGCCATAGTCAATGTGGGTTACGTAGTCGCCCGGATTGAGAGAGGTCAGCTCTTTTATGGTCGCCGCCTGACGCCTGTTGAACCTGTCCTTAATCCGATATTTGTAGTAACGGTCGAAAATCTGGTGGTCGGTCAGAAATGTGATGAGGGTGTTGTTGTCGATGAAACCTCCGGTCAGCGACAATTCCATGAATTTTGCATCGATGATGATATTGTCGTCCGACTGTTTGACGAGTTCATCGATGATGTTTTGTATTCGTTTGGTCTGCGATGCGGTTTCGGAGCAGATGTATATCGTCTTTCCGGCAATAGTCTCATCTTCAAGATAATTCACCAGCATTTCGGAGTTTTTGTTGAATTCGGGCTGCGGCTGTGTGTCGAAATCAAACTGCGTGTCAATGCTAAGAGTGCTGTTGAGCCCTGTGACCGCTATTCTGTAGTTGAGCAGTGATTTGGCGAAGTCGTCCCGTTTTATGGCCTCATCATTGCCTGTGTTGTCGCAATACTCTTCGATGCGCGAAAAGACTATGTCGGGGGCGCTGATGAGAATCCTTGAAGACGGTGGCAGCACTTCGATTAGTGATTTTCTGTCAATGTCGTCATCGAAGGCAGGTATGATGGTGATTTCTTTATGTGTTTTTACCGACAGCTGGTCAACAGGATTGAAGCTGCGCAGTGACTCTATGCTGTCACCAAAGAACTCGATGCGATAAGGATATTCGTTGTTGAAGGAATAAACGTCGAAGATGCCTCCGCGGATGGAGAACTGTCCGGGTTCAAGCACAAAATCCACACGCTCGTAGCCGTGGTCCTGAAGATAGTCGGATAGCTCGTCGAATGAGAGACTTTGTGATTTGCGGATGTTGAATCCGTTCTTTTTGATGATTTGCGGCGTCACTGACTTTTCAGCCAATGCTTCAGGATATGTGACGATGGTCACCTGTCGTGAAGAATTTGACAGCCGTGACAGCACTTCAAATCTGGAAAGTTCGTTTAGGGAATCCTTCTCGGAAAGTGTGTTGAGGGATTTGCGGGAATTGGGGAAAAACAGGATATGCTTTTTTTCGATGTCGGCATCGACTTCCTCGAAGATGTTTTCGAGGTCGTTGAAAAAATATGCGGCTGTTTCCTTGTTGTCCGTTATGATGAGATTACATTCCCTGCTGACTTTTATATGTGTGGCATAATAAACCGCGAGAGCGGAACCTGCAAGCCCTTTCAGCCTGATATGTGTGGCATCGGAAGCGAGAGCTGATTCAAACTTCTTGAAGTGTTCAGTACCTTTGTATAGGTCAGTAATCATCGGCTTTGTCATAACGAGTTGCAAAGATAGACATTTTGCCTTTTTTGTCATCAATATATGAAACATAAATTTTTTGTATCATGGAGGAAAATCGTTTGACTGAGTCGCAGCTGTTGGGCCGTGATGGAGAGCAGATTGCAGCGGATTATTTAGTCTCCGCCGGTTATAGAATAATTGAAAGAAACTGGGTTTGTGGCAGATACGAAATCGATATCATCTGTGCTAATGGTGATGAATTAGTCTTTGTTGAGGTGAAATCCCACAACAAAAATCCATTCTTCAACATAGCGAATATGGTTAATACCGAAAAACAGCGGAAAATCATCTATTCCGCCAACAAATACATTCATCTGCACCGACTGGATATGGATGCGCGTTTCGACATCATCGAGGTGTCGTTTTCATCTGATGATGAATTTGAGGTCAATCACATCCCTGATGCGTTTTATGTGAATTAACTTTCCTCACATAATTTTATGAATTTCTTGTCAACTCCAAGAAGTTTTGCAATGTGCAATGCTTCCTGCGGTACGTCATCGTCATATATTTCAATCAGGGAATAATCGATATACATGTTGATGTTGTTGATTGTCAGAGTGATGCCTTCAGGGATGGAGGTCAGTCCCCTGACTCGCAGTCTTCTTGTAAGATAGCTTATGTCGCCGTAGTGTGAGGTTATAAGTCCTCTTATGTTATGTTTGTCGAGGAAATGAAGTGTGGCGCCCACTATCTTTTTCCCTTCCACAGGATTGGTTGTGCGTGCCAGTTCGTCAATCAGAACAAGTGCGTTCATCCCGTTATTGACTTGTGAGACGATTTCGTTTACCTTCAATATTTCAGCGGCAAATGACGAGAGCCCTTTCATGTCGTTGTCGTATTCGTCCATGCATATTGCTATTGCATCCACCGGTGAAACCGAGGCTTTTGAGGCGGGAACGAAGAAACCGTACTGGGTGAGATACTGTGCCAGGGCTATTGTTTTCAGAAGAACTGTCTTGCCTGACATATTGGCACCTGTTATCAGGCACGGTTTTTTGTACAGTGTAATGTCAATCGGCTGAAATTTCATAGCCTTTTCTTCCAATGCACCGGCAATCATAGGATTGAACAGTCCTGCATACGATGTCGGACTTTCCGTGCCGACAATGTCCGGACGTGCCAGATTCCGGTCAAATGCCTGCTCCGCCTTGGCAAGCAGTATGTCAAGTTCAACGATGGCATTGATGGCTTCCCGGATAGTCTTGACATGCGGTTTCAGTTTTTGTGAAAGGACAGCCCTTATCTCGTCTTCCTTGACACCTTCCTCAAAGCGGAGTTGCTCTTCCTTGTCCCTGTCCTTGTCTGCTGCGGCAATGCGTATCTTCCTGCGTATGGCTGCGAGTTCTTCGGAGTATGAGTCGTAAACGTAAAAACTCGGTATGTTGGTGTGGTCCGGGTCGAGTGTTTCAACAGTTTCGGATAGGTCGGGAAAGTTGACTACGGCAATGTTCAGCGAATTATAGATGTTTCTGATTTCATTGCTGAGGATGCAGAAACTTTTTACTTCAAATAGCTCTATGTCGCCAAGTATGGTGTTGTTCCCGATGTTAGCAAGAGTGCCGTCGATATCTCTGACTTGGCATAGCTTCATTCCGAAATCGCTGATTATCCTGTTGTTTCGTTTAATTGTGCCAATGAGTGTGTCTATTTTGTCGTATGTGTCGTTGATATGTTTTGAATCTGAGCAGAAAGGTGAGTCGAGCAGGTGTTTCAGTGTTATCGGCGACTGGATATTGAGGTCGTCAACCATATATTTGAACGACGGCAGGGTGTTGTAAGTGTTTCTTAGAAGCATGGCAAGTTATTGTATTCTTTTGATATCATAAACGGGGATGTTGATGGCATTGCTCAGTTCGTCGCGCAGTTTGTCGGAGTTGAGGACGTAGCCGGAAGGGGAGAGCGGGTTGACTGTCACTGCAATAATGTTGGGCTTTTCCACGACGGTTATTTTACCGCCTTTTTTCAGAAACGTGCCTATGGTTTCCGGTGAGGCAAATATCCTTGTGAAGTCTTTGGCTATCAGGGTGAAGCTTTCGGTGTCCTTTTGTGTTTTCAGTTTGTTTACCAAAGTGTCGGAGATGATGCCCGGTGTGTAAATGGTGTGTCCGTACCTGAAGATGTCGGATGTGGTTGAATTGAGCATCAGAGCTGACTTTACGTGCAGGTCATGGATTTCGCGGCAGTTGTCGATTGCATAAAGTCCGCCTGGCAAGTCTTTAAGTCTTTCGCATAGTTCTTCATCTGCTTGTGGCAGCGATATCAGGTTAAAGACGAATTTGGTTTTGTTGACAAGTTCCGGGAGGTTTATTGAAACGGCGGCTCCCGTGGCCAATATCATGGCATCGGTGACTGCCGGTGCGCCAAGGCTCAAGCGTGACAATGCTCCGTCAACGACTGTCATTTTGCAGTTGTATTTGTTCTTGAGTTCGTTGAGCAGACGTTTGAGATTGTGGGTGTCGGGTGGTCCGGATAGCATTATTTTGCCTGTATTTAAGGCTTTTGCCACAACCAAGCGTCCCATGGCGGTGGATGCGTAGTTGAGGATGTCGATGATTTCGGCGGTGATTTTCTTTTGTCTGTAAAGTTTTTCCGAGGTGACGAAAATATTGCCGCCGTAGATTGTGATTTCGGGCTTTTGTGTTTTGTGGACTTGGTCAACGGTTTCGCCGTCAATGCCTATTGAAGTAACGGCTACAGAGCATGGGTAGTTCTGTAGCCGTTTCAGAGTATAGTTGAGGCATTCTGTTTTGCCTGTGTTCTTTTCGAGTCCTACAATGGAAAGGCTGTTATATTTTAAGATTCCTTCGATGAACGGCATTTGAATCTTTCTTTTCTTTCGAGTATTGTGGGTTCGAGTGACATTCTTTGGCCTTCGTGGAGTGAAGCCACACCTTCGCTGAAGCCTGCAATGTTTTCCTTTCTCTTGCGTTCGCATTCAGGGCAATGGCAGTCCTCCACGTAATTGGAAGGCTCGGTGTATGTGGTGATTACGCCTTCGAAGTTGCGCAATACAACTTTATGGGGACTCTGTGAGATGACGTAGTTAGGCATGACAGGGGTCTTGCCGCCTCCGCCCGGGGCATCGATGACGAATGTTGGTACCGCAAAGCCTGAGGTATGGCCTCTGAGAGCTTCGATGATTTCGATGCCTTTGGAAACAGGTGTGCGGAAATGCTCAAGTCCCATGGAAAGATCGCACTGATAGATGTAGTACGGACGGACTCTGATTTTGACAAGCTGGCGTACCAGGTCTTTCATGACGTAGGTGCAGTCGTTGACGCCTCTGAGCAGTACCGACTGGTTGCCGAGAGGTATGCCTGCATTGGCAAGACGCTCACACGCAGCTGCTGATTCCGGGGTTATCTCATGCGGATGGTTGAAGTGGGTGGTGACCCATATAGGATGATATTTCTTCAGCATGTTGCAGAGGTCGTCGGTGATGCGTTGGGGGCAGACGACGGAGATCGGAAGAGCGTCGTGTAGGGA
>CALFIZ010000188.1 GCA_937877575.1 uncultured Marinilabiliales bacterium
GTCTTGTCGGTGGGCAGCACTGCTTTTGCCTGCAGTCAGTTTCTTGTAATCAGCGGCTGTTTGTTCAAGCAGTCCTGTGGAGGTACGGCGGTTCATGATTTTGAACATGTCGGGAATGGCTATCGCCTTCGGGCATCCGGGTACGCAGTAATGGCACGCGGTGCAAGGTATTTCCTCCGATTTGCTGAATTCTTTGCGCGCCTCAATGATTGCCGTCATTTCGCTTTCATTGAGCGGCTTGAAGTTTTTCATATAGCTGACATTGTCCATCATCTGACCGAAAGTTGACATTCCGGAAAGGACGGACAGTATCCCGTCAAGTGATGCGCAGTAGCGGATAGCCCAGGAGGCATACGATACTTTTGGATTAACGGCATTGAAAATGTCACATACTTTTTGCGGAGGATTGGCAAGGTTGCCGCCCTTGATTGGCTCCATTACGACAATCTGTTTGCCGTGTTTGCGGGCAACTTCATAGTTTGCTCTCGACTGTATTTCAGAGTCATCCCAGTCAGCGTAATTGATTTGGAGTTGTACGAATTCAACGTCACTGTGCTCGGTGAGTATTCTGTCGAGAAGTTCCGGACCATCGTGAAATGAAAAACCGTAATGTCTGATTATCCCTTTTTGTTTCAGTTCTCTTACATACTCCCAGAGATGGTAGTCGTTATATTTCTGGTAGTTGTTGGCCATGATGGAGTGAAGCAGATAGTAGTCGATATAATCGGTTCCCAGGCGTTCAAGGCTTATGTTGATTTGGTTTTTGGCCTCTTCTTCGGATGAGGCTTTGCGTACGTTAAGCTTTGTGGCGATGGTGTATTTGTTACGCGGGTGGCGTTTTACGAGTGCTTCCCTTGCAGCTTCCTCCGAACCGTTATATACGAATGCGGTGTCAAAATAAGTGAATCCTGAATTGAGGAAAATGTCAACCATCATCTTCGTTTCTTCGAGGTCTATTTCGCCGTTTTTCTTAGGCAGACGCATAAGTCCGAAGCCCAGTTTACCGCCTGTTTCAACATCTTTGCCGAAATATTGCTGGTATTCGCTCAATGCTTTGCGGATGCTGTCAGCACCTGTCAATCTTGTGGCAGTTGCTACTGCTATGGTTGTCAATGAAGTTTTAAGAAAATCTCTCCTGTCCATAATGCTTTTGGCTATTCTTGGTTTTTAAACGTGCAAAAGTACACATTTTTCAATCTATTGACTCTTGTTTTTCGTACCTTTTTTGTTCCCTTGTCAATTACAAACCGAATTCGAACTCAATGCCTATGCTCCATGGCGATGGATTGATGCTTGTGTTAAGAAGGACGTTTTGATTTTTGATGATATTCGACAGACGGTATGTTCCGAATAACGATATTGTGAGAAGTTGTCCTAAATCATAGCTGGCACGGGCAATAACACCATATTGATACCAATTGATGCCTTTGAGTTTGTTGTAGGTTACAATTCCGTAGCCGTTGTAAGGTAATAATGTATTGTTGGGTTTCAGGAATAACTTTTCTTTTCGGGTTAATGTAACTGAACCGTATGCCCCTAAGTCGAAATAAAAGCCTTTCGGGACAATGATGAAATGATTCAGCAATTCCAATTCGACGCAGGAGGTTTTAACTTGAACTTTTTTTACATTCTCCTCCGGACTGTTGAATAAGCATTTGCTCGTATATTTAAAGAAATCAAAACCGTATGCGTATGCGAACTGATACCGTTTGCCGCCGATATATTTTCGTGTTCCGAAAGCTATGTTTCTGCTGAAACCATCCCATACTGCATTGGGCAGATTATAACCGTATCTGAAATAATAGGTTCTGTGCTTGTTGCTGTCAGATAACGGCGGAAACGTGTTGTCGCTGCGTAATGCATATATCGCATTGTCTTTATCTGAGAGTTTCAGGTCTTCCATGACATTGTTGCTGACAGGGCAGGAATCGTAAAAGCCGTCGTATGAGACATTGATTCTCTTTCCGTTGCCAAATTCTTTTTTGCTGTAGGATATGTCGCTGTAATCATCGGTGATGAGCTGGTAATATCCGAGCAGTATTCCGTTTTCGCCTTCGACGTTCATGAAGACTTCATTCGGGCCTTCATTATTCAGAAAATGTATGGTTATGTTTTCTTTGTTGTTGATAAGATTGAAAGTGCGTTGCGGTTTGGTGTAGTCACCGGTAAAGTATGCTGCCTGAGGAACGCCGTAGCCGAAGGCATAGTCGTAATAAGGGTACAGGTCGCCTGATTTCTCGACTTCCGTTTTCATTTCCATAGCAGTGAGGTTTGGACGTGTTTGCCACGCGCATGCGCAGAATCCTGTAGTCAGCGGACTTGAGAAAGATGTTCCGTCGGCTTCGGCGAATTTGCCGTTCGGGCTGGCAACTTTTGCGTGTCCGAATGCGCAGACGTTAGGTTTTATCCTGCCGTCGGCGCTTGGTCCGTAAGAACTGAACGAAATATGACGGTATTCTTTCAGAGAAGATCTTATGCCGCCGACACAGAGCACACTG
>CALFIZ010000189.1 GCA_937877575.1 uncultured Marinilabiliales bacterium
CCTATCCCGACACGGAGTTTGTCGTTGTAAACCGCGATAATTTTGAAAGCTACATCGGTTGAATTGAATTGCTAAAACAAACATTTGTCGGTGTCGAAAATCTTGGAAAATTGTCAAATAACATGTTGTTAGTTGCCGCAAATTTACTATTTTTGCATTTGCATTCCTGCTTGCAGACAATCACGCTGCAAATCTAAGGTTTGCGTAAAATTTTACGAAATGAAAAAACAGTTTGTTTCAATGATTCTTTTGCTGTCCGCTTTTTTGTCTGTCTATGCACAAGATATTGACACACTGACAATTGGACAAAACGGAAGCCATGACTTCAAAACCATTTCAGCTGCATTGGACAGTCTTTACAACCGAGGTGTTGATAACAGCATCCTGCTGCTTGTCACTGCGGATTATACCCCTGACGACAGCATTTACCGCGAGACGTTCCCAATCACCGTGCGTGATGTCAGGGGGACGGATGCTGATACTGCCATCACATTGAAATTGGCGGATGACATTAATGTAACTCTGAAGGATTCAGCAGATTGCATTTTTTGTCTCGAAAATGCAAAGCATTTTTCAATTTATGGCGGCGGCAGGCTTAATATTGTAAACGAAAGCAGTGCCGGCGGCACTGCAGGAGTCAGATTATATGATAATTGCGACGATATAGTAATTGACGGATGCAATATTATGACAAATGTGACTGATAGCGATTCGTATGGCATATTGGCCGAATGCCATTATGGTGAGTATCCCATTGTGCTGTCAAACAACAATATATCACGTGCAGTCTATGGAGTGTTTGTCACGGATGATTCGGATAAAGAAGGAAGAGATATCATTATCGACGGCAATTCGATAGGCGACGTCAGGGACGGCTATCATGTCACATCCTGTGGAATTTGTGTGAGGTTGCTGAATTCCTGTAAAGGAGTTTCTAACAGGTTCGTGATTTCAAACAACAGAATCTTCAGCGTTATGGGGGCAGTTCTTCCTACAGGCATTACCGTCTATAATGGCTCGGGAACCATCAGCAACAATTTAATCCTTGATATTGTAAATAATGCCCGGTTGCTTGAGAACAATGTTGCATACGGTATGCTGATAATGTCGGCAAATGATTCAGTTGAATGTTACAATAACATGATCTCCCACGTTGCGGCAAACAATGCCTATGGAATTTGTACGCATACAGATAACTCATTGTCAGAATTTTACTATAATTCTGTCTATCTTTGTGAGGATAATTCCCAATACCTCGAAAACGTTGCCCAAAGTTCCTGTTTCTTAATTGACGGTCTTGACAACGGAAGCGCGTTTTTCATGAAAAACAACATATTTCATAATAATTTCGGAGACATCTACGGTCAGCCTGTCACGGATGCCACATGTATTGGAGTCAGAAATGTGGCTGACGATTTGGTGCCGTTACTGAATGATAAGATGAATATAACCCATAATATTTTTTATGCCGATGACATGAAAGAAGGTTATTCCGTTTTTAACATGACTTCCGACAGCGTTTACCTGTATTATGATATAAGTTCTTGGAACACAATGAATAACGATACGACAGGGTATGATATGAATCCTGTGTTCACTTCTACCGGTCTGCTGAAGATTGCCGAAAGCAATGCTCTCGGAACCCCGATTGAAGGCATCACGGCGGACTATTTCGGCACTGAACGCAATCAGTGGCATCCTGACATCGGGGCCTGCGAAATAGAACACAACGGAATGACGAACCTAACAGATGGGATTGACTTGAAAGCCTATTATTCCAACGGAAATATAAAGGTCATTGCCGACAAAATGCTGAATGGTGATGTGTATGTCGTTGACATGGCGGGCAGAGTTGTGACGTACAACAGGATAAACGGTTATTCCGCTGAGGTTCCATTCAGCGGAAAATCAGGAGTTTACGTTGTCATCATTACCGGAAAGACACGTATTTCCAAAAAAATATTCATTTAGTTCCGGTCTTTTTTTGGAGACTCAAGTAACGGAATGTGGCACCGGCATCTGCCCATTGTGAATGTTTACATTTTCACGAATTTCATAGTGGCGTTGCCTAACCTTACGAAATACACACCCGGCTGTATATCGGTAAGATCAAGCCTTAACGCTTCTCCGTTATATTCACGTTTCGCCACCAACATTCCGGATATGCCGTAAATTTCCATTTCTCCCGACAAGCTGCCGCCGAAATCAATATATGTGTATTCCCTGGCAGGATTGGGATATATCAAGAAATCTTCCTTGTCAATGTCGTCAATTCCTAAATATCCTTGTCTCCAGCAGTTTTCCGGGGCATTATAACGATATAGCATCTCATCATTTTCTGTCATGCACATAAGAAAATTTGTAGTACCATCATAAAACCATGTCATACCGTTTGTGAGCCCCGTGGTACTTCCGATACCTTCTATCCATGTCTCCGCATAAGGAGTATCAAATCCTTTCCATCCCATATCTATTTTCTTCCTTGTTATTCCATCTCCAAGAATTGTGTCATCTACACTTTGGACAACAAGATATTGTTGCGGATCCATATCGGAAAAAATAGTATCGCCTTCATTCAAGTTAAAATCGTATGCAATTCGTTCATATTGGGGATGATTAGTGTATCTGTGGTAAACCTTCCGGGTTGCTGTGTCTTCCCTCATAAAGCAGTCAATCTGCCATTGATAGGGATTGTTCGTTTGACTTGAATATATTATCTTATATGTCAGGTCATTAATCACAGTGTCTTCTCCGAACCATTTGTAAGCTCTTGTATATTCGAGCGCGTTAGCAGCGCGGTAACAGACGTTCCACTGCTTGTTTTCTTCTATCATAGGAATATATTCATGCGAATCTTTGTTCACATTCTGTGCGACCATCTGCAATACAGACAGAAGCACTAACGTTGTTGTCATTAACTTTTTCATGGTATAATTATTTAATTTTTGATTATTCATTTGTATTCATTTTTATCCATTTGCCCGTAACCGTCGTATTCCCGTCGATTATCCTGTAGATATATATGCCGTCCGCGAGGCTTTCGGTTGATATTTTGTTTGTGCCAGATGACAAGCTCCTGTCTAAGATTATTTTTCCATGTATCGTCATCATTGTAATATTTCCTTTATTATTTTCTATTTCAACGTTTACTGACTTGTTGCCTGGATTCGGGTACAAAGTTATATATTTTTTCTGTTTATTATTGATATCTTGGCAGTAATTTTTTAATAAATAATCACTTGCTACTGATTTTTCGGCAGGCTTTTCATATTCAAATTCAAAGCAGTTGTCATAATAGAAACACAATATCCCCTGTGCCATTATTGATGACATTTGACCATTCACTTTTGCTATTGATTCCAGCTGTTGTATCTCACTTTCCTTAAGCTGCGACATCTCCCTGCCTGACAATCTGATCTGATTTCTGAAATCACAGAATGACAGATAGTTGATATATTCTTCGCTTTCGGCTTCATTCAACTTATATATATACGGTATTTCGAACAACACTATATTTGCGCTGTCATATTTCTGCATCTGATAATATGTTTCAGCAAGTGAGTATTTCGCAGTCATGTTGTCAATAATAAGATACCAATCCCTTATTTCATCCAAATTCGTTGATTCGCTGATTTTCAGTTCTCTCAATGCATTGCCAGAAAGATATTCCATCTGACTGCTGATATTCAGCAATCTGGAGTTGTATTCCAGCGCTGCATCAAGTATATCCTCTTCAATTTCAATTCCAAGGTCATGCAACTGGAGTATTGTGTCATATCCATAAGTCTCAAACTTTTCGAGCAAATGGCTGTATTCCTCGTTCAATTTCTTGTAAGATTCCATGTCATAACCGGTTGATTTACCGCGCGAATTAACAGGTTGCGATACGCAAAGCGTTGAATTGCAGTCGTTTGCAATTGCATTATTTACTTGGATGTTATTCGTGGCAGGGCATAACAGAGTCATGTCAATTGAATTGCTGCAATAATAATTGAGTGTCCAGGCTCTTCCATTGTTTATGATGCAATTATCAGTCTGATAAAAATAATTGTCTGCACCTTTGCTTGAATTGCCCCAATCCGAACGGACTATGCCGCTCTCGCCAATGTTAATGTCCGTATTGTTGTCACTGAAAGTGTTGCATTGAAATTGCAGACCCGTACCAGGATAAGTTCTTTCATTGCTTATAATGCCACCTGCAGCATCCCCTGTAATGTTTGCGCCTTTATGCAATTTGCTGAATTGATTTCTGTATATGATGTTTTCATTGCTTCCCGCATTGTTAATGGTTATGCCTACAGGCAGATACGTTGAATTATAGCCTGTTTCGCTGTATATATAATTTTCCTCTATTTTATATCCGGTACAGCTGTTTGTTTTTAAGCCCACCGGATTGGAATAATAATCATTATCCAGATTTATGTCCAGATTGTCGGTAAAAAAATTATTTATACCGTTTATCTTTACTGCAACCAGATTGTTTTCGAAATCGGCATTCTCGATTATCACAGCATATTGGTTACCATTTGTCGTGGCATCTATTGCATACTGGAATCCGTTGAATGATGATTTGACCCGATTTTCCGGACATTTGCAATCCGAAGTCAGATTATCGCTGCCACAGTATTCATCTACAGTGAACCCGGCATTCTGTGAAAAAATTCCCTTCCCTCTATTAGGTACACCAGTGCATTGATTGTTGAAGCTGCAGCCGATAAACTTTATGTTTTTTGTTCCATTGACGGTTACATGAGAAATAAAGGACAAATTGTTTGACGCAAAACAGTTCAGCGAGTCAATGGTGAAACAGCATTTTCTGAAAACACTGTTATTGCCAAGTACTATCGAATTCGGAACAACAACATAAATATATGGACGAAGTTGTGCAGCATAAAGATTGTTTCTAAAGGTGGTGTTTTCAGCACTTATTATTCCGCCCGTCGGGGTGTTAGTGGCATCATTATAATTGGTTATTCCTATTTTTGCATTTTCGAAAAGATAGGAAATGACCATCAGTGACATACA
>CALFIZ010000190.1 GCA_937877575.1 uncultured Marinilabiliales bacterium
GAGTCATTCTTCCCCATCTACAGAACGGTAACGGACATAGAATACGATTTCTGGGGAAGGCCCTATTCGGTGCAAAGAATCGAACTCGACGGCTTTTCCACATTCACAGGTTTGAACTATATTTTTCTCCCTGACGGCAATTTAGTCTGGTCAGGCATCTCGTATTTTGAAAATGTGGTGTCATTAAAGCCTTTGAAACGCACAACGGCTTACATCAGTGAAGGCGACATCGTTAACATGGCATATTCTTTTGACCACATACAATACTCCATTTTGGAGCCTCTGTCAAAGTCAGTTTCGTCAAGCACCTATTATCCTGAAAAAAGATACAGGAAAGATGTCATACTGAAAGAGCGCAACACCACCATTGGGCAATGGTACGGCAATTATTTTCTGACAAGCGGCTATCAGCTTGTCAAGAATAATTCCATCGCAAACAAAAACAAGCGCTGGGTGGTGTTTTTACAAAAAACCGGGGTTACTTCAGATTAATAAACGGTACTGCATCGCCGAGCATATATTCCGGCAACACGCCATTCCATTTCTGAACAGCCTCGTATGAAACAATCTTCGGATTGGCTGCCAATGCATCAGCCTTGATCTGAATTGCCTTAGCCTCAGCTTCAGCCTTGATTATCTGTTGGTTGGCTTCTTCCTGAATTCTGACAGTGTTATTCTTCTCCCTCAAAGCGTTCTGCTCTGCCACCTGCTTTTCAATGATAGCCTTTTCGAACTGGTCATCATAGTCAATATTCACTATCTGAAAACGGATGTTACTGAAATACTGGGACGGGAACTGGTTAACAAGCTGAATCTCAATTTTGTTCCTGACATTATCACGATTCTCCACTATCTCTGCGGCATTGAACGTACCTACGACATCCTTGATGACGCCTTCAATAATCGGTGACAGAATCTTCGATTCATAATTGAATCCGACCTTGGTGTACAAATCCACAAGGTTATCCAACTTAAAATCGTAGTTCACAACAAAACTCAACTCGGCAGACTGGATATCCTTGGTGTATGAAATAGTGTTGTCATCAATTTTCTGAGTCTGGACATTCACTTTCTTGACATTTTGGATAAAAGGAATCTTCGCATGAAGGCCATCGCTTACCGACTTGCTTGACACCTTACCGAAGGTTGTCAGAATCCCCCTCTGTGTGGAACTTATCGTATAAAATGACGAAAAGCCGAATATTATCAACAATAGTGCAATAACCACAGTCAGCACAATCTTTTTTATATTCATATCGAAAACTTACTTACGATTAATGCTTTTTTCTATATCCTTGAAATAGTTGACGGTACCGACCTTCATCTCGACTGTTGCGGCATCATCGCAGACAATTATTCCCTTAGGGTGCATCTGAAGAATGCTTACGGTCCACATCTGGCTTATCCCGCCTTCGATAGCATGCTGCAGTGCGACAGCTTTGTTGTGTCCATTTGCAAGAATCATCACCTCACGTGAATCCATAACAGTACCCACGCCGACAGTGAGAGCCTGTTTTGGAACCTTGTTGACATCATTGTCGAAAAATCTTGAATTTGCTATAATAGTGTCGGTCGTCAAAGTCTTGACTCTTGTCCTTGAAGTAAGAGACGAACCAGGTTCATTGAACGCAATATGTCCGTCAGGACCGATGCCGCCCATGAAAAGGTCTATTCCACCGTATGATTTTATCTGAGCCTCATAATTTGCACATTCAGCTTCCAAATCAGGAGCATTCCCATTGAGAATGTGGACATTATCTTTCTTCACATCAATATGGCTGAAGAAATTGTTCCACATGAATGAATGGTAGCTTTCCGGGTGTTCCTCAGGAATACCTATGTATTCATCCATATTGAATGTAACCACATTGGCAAACGACACCTTGCCTGCCTTGTAAAGATTGATAAGTTCCTTATACGTACCTAACGGAGTTGATCCTGTGGGAAGCCCCAAAACAAACGGACGTTCAGCTGTCGGCTTGAATTCGTTGATTCTCTGAGCAACGTGATTCGCCGCCCATTTCGACATCTCATTGTAATTTTCACTAATAATTACTCTCATAATCTATTGAACTTTAATATTATAAGAAATAATAATATATTATTAAAAAAATCTCTTCAAAAACGAACAACGAAATTAATATATTTTTCAATAAAATGCCTAAGTTTGCAAAAAAAAACAAATGAATATTTTAGTTACAGGCGGCAATGGCCAATTAGGAATGTCTTTGAAAAAGGTTCACAATGAATTTCCACAATACATTTTTTATTTCACCGATATTCCGGAAATGGATATTAACGACTTCGACAACACAAATAACTTCGTGGCAATCAACAAGATAGATACAATCATAAATTGTGCCGCATACACAGCGGTTGACAAAGCCGAGAGTGAGGCGGAGCTTGCAAGGAAGGTCAACGGCAATGGGGCGGAAGTTTTAGCGAAGATAACGGCAGCCAACAACATCAAGCTGATACACATTTCAACCGACTATGTATTCAACGGCGAGACATGTCATCCGATAAAGGAGACTGATAGACCTGACCCTCACAGTGTTTATGGCAGCACCAAACTCGCCGGTGAAGAGGCGATACGCAATTCCGGCTGTGATGCAGCCATCATCAGAACGGCATGGTTGTATTCGGAGTTCGGCAACAATTTTGTTAAGACCATGCTGCGTCTCGCTAAAGAGAAAGATAGCATCAGCGTAGTCTATGACCAAGTCGGTTCACCCACATACGCCACCGACCTTGCAAAGGCCGTCATGACTGTTATAGCAAAGGGGTTCAGCGGTTTCAACCTTTATCATTTCACCGGTGAAGGAGCAGTATCCTGGTATGACTTCGCCAAAACAATCTATTCATTCTCAGGAATAAACAGCATGAAAGTCAATGCCATCGAATCATGGCAGTACCCTACTGCTGCGACAAGGCCTTCATACAGTGTCCTCGCAAAAGACAAAATCAAAAAGCTCGGTGCAGAAGTGCCTTACTGGCAGGACTCCCTTAAAACATGTCTCGAAATTTTAAACAAACAATAATATGAAAAAAGCACTTTTACTCGCTGTAACATTACTTCTTACAGTTCCGGCCTTTTCACAATGGGAGCCGGCAGGTGACAAAATAAAGACCCAATGGGCTGAAACCGTTGATGTCAACAACGTATGGCAGGAATATCCGCGCCCTATTATGGAACGTGACAGATGGCAGAATCTCAACGGATTGTGGAGCTATTCCGTAACCGACAAGAACAATAGCGGACATGGCGAATTTCAAGGTGAAATCCTCGTTCCTTTTGCAATACAGTCCTCATTGTCAGGCGTTCAGAAATCCGTCTCCGAAAATGAAGTGCTTTGGTATGAAAGACAATTCACCATACCTTCAAAATGGAACGGCCAGCATATTCTGCTTCATTTCGGCGCTGTTGACTGGAGGGCGGACGTATGGGTCAACGACATTAAAGTCGGCAGTCATACCGGCGGATACACTCCATTTTATTTCGACATAACAGCCGCCCTCAAGGCCAAAGGCAGCAACAAACTTACCGTAAAGGTCTATGATTCGACAAACAATGGATACCAGCCACGCGGGAAGCAGGTGTTTTCACCGAGGTCGATATGGTACACCGCCGTCACAGGCATCTGGCAGACTGTCTGGATGGAACCTGTTCCCGAACGTCACATTTCTGATGTGAAAATCACGGCAAATATCGACAACGGTACTGTAACTGTCAAGGCGACGGTGGAAAACAATCAGGGCAATGACATCGTTAACGTCAAAGTCCTGGATAAAGGCAATGTAATCGCTTCTGCAAAAGCCTTAAGCGGCAGTGATGTGGAAGTCGTGATGCCGGCTGACTTCAGATTATGGAGTCCTGACGACCCGTACCTTTACGATATTGAAATAGCCCTCGAAAACAAGGACAAAACCATCGACCGTGTCAGAAGTTATACCGCAATGCGCAAGATATCCACATATCGCGGTGACGACTGCATCACCAGAATTCAGCTCAACAACGAAAATCAGTTCATGATGGGACCGCTTGACCAGGGTTGGTGGCCTGACGGCCTCTACACCGCACCATGCGATGAAGCGCTGCGTTACGACCTTGAAGTCACCAAAAAATTAGGATTCAACATGATACGCAAGCATGTAAAGGTTGAACCAGCACGCTGGTATCGCTATTGCGATGAATTGGGCATCATTGTTTGGCAGGACATGCCAAGCGGAGCACTGAACGAAGGCTATGGCTGGATTGACCACAACTATTATCCGGACAAAGAGCCGAACAGAAGAAGTTATGAATCCGAAGCGAACTACTTCAAGGAATGGGGTGAAATCATAGATTATCTGTACTCTTATCCATGTATCTGCGTCTGGGTTCCCTTCAACGAGTCATGGGGACAGTTCAAGACGGAGGAAGTGGCACAGTGGACAAAGGCCAAAGACCCGTCAAGGTTAGTTAATCCCGCCAGCGGCGGCAACCACTTCCAGTGCGGTGACATCCTCGACCTTCACCACTACCCCCAGCCCCAAATGTATATGTTCGACAGCTATCGTGCGACAGTCCTCGGAGAATACGGCGGAATAGGCTATGCGGTGGAAAATCATCTGTGGGTACCCGACAAAAACTGGGGCTATATTGAGTTCAAAAGCAGCAAGGAGGTCACCGACAAATATGTCGAATACGGCGAAATGCTTCTTAAACTCATCGAAAAAGGCTTCTCCGCAGCGGTATATACCCAAACCACCGACTGTGAAGTGGAAGTCAACGGCCTGATGACCTACGACAGGAAAGTCATCAAGGTTGATGTTGACCGCGTGGAGAAAATCAACAGAAAAATCACATCGTCACTGTAAACTTCAGAGCTATGTTATCCCATACGGCCGGAAATGAATAATATCCGAAACGATACATCACTCCGAGGCCGAACGCCATATAACTGACTCCCAAAAGGTCATTTACTAAAAATCCGGCCTCATAAAAACCCTTCTCCATTGTCCCTGCTTCAATGCCGAGATGTCTTTCGAGAGAACCGTTTATAAGATTTCCATAGCCATAGTTGAAAACCAGCGAAGGTGAAGGGCGAAATATTCCTTTGCGGTTGAAGATGTTGCCGAAATCATATTGGAGGAAAACATACGCGTACAAGTCACCGACAAACTCTCCGACACGCATGGTGCCGAATGCCCGTGGAGCAAAGTAAGTTAAAGGGGAATAGCCTGCGAGAGGAACGAAAAGATTCGGATACGGAATGTCGGAATCTATGTATCCGCCTGCCAATTCAAAGGTAAACCTCCCCTTTTCGCCGACACTATATCTGCCGGACAAATTGGCCTCAATTTTATTATACTCATACTCACCGTGAAGCACTCCATTCATACCACGCTGATAATCAAGAATTAATATCGGAAATTTCGTTCCTTGCGACTTTAATCCCGTTGACGTCATAACAAACTTTTCATTGTAAGCGAACCTCACACCAAGATTTAAAGTGGTGAAATTGAAGTCATTGCGAGTGACAATAATATTGTCGGAATTACTTACGGCATATTGGTAGTCATACATCGGTTTTTTGTTGGAGACATGAAAACCTGCGCTAAACATAAAATTTGAGAACGGGCGTATGGACACATCGACAAACTCGGTGCCAATCATTTCCCAAGTGGAACCAAGATATTGTCTGTATGTCTCCGGATCAAAAAGATTCGCGCCGGAATATATCGGCTCGGACGAACCCGTTTTGCCGATATTTCTGGAATATCCCGACATCACCCTGAAATCAGTTCTTTTGTCAACAAGAACTTTCGCATATATGCCCCATTTTGCCTTTTTGTCCTTTAAGCCCCATCCCCAGAAACCGCCTAAAGAGAAATATTTCGACATGCGGGCATTGGTTTCAAGCCCGATGCCGAGACGCAGTTTTTCGCGATTGTTCAACTTTGCCAAAAAATCAATAGGCATGTCGAATATCCAAATCGGAATATAGCCGTTTATAATGACACTGGTTAAATTGGCAAGTTTGTCAAGGTGTGTTTCACTACTGATGCTGTCAACCAACTTGTAAGCATTTTCGTCCTCCTCGGACAAAGGCACATAACGGTTATCATTCCAATAAGTGTCACTTTTGTAATAGGCATTCTCGTCCATATCCAATTTAATGTGCCCGACATCCCTTTTCCGTAAAGTGTTATCGTATTCGTAATCGTAAAAATAGCGTTCAACGTTGATTTGAGGGTAACAGAAAGAAATATTTGCCGAATCATGCTGAAGCGAATCCGAAGGTCGCGTTAAATCAGTTGTATCAGCGACAATAACGTCATGAGGCGTTACAGACACTATGTTCATTTTCATAATTGTAAGCAACTCGCTTGGAAGCCATTGACCCGATGACAGTTTCTCGAATTTATGGTATTTGCATTTCATTTAAATCGGTTTTGCCGTTTTCCACGCAACGAACACTTGACTATGTCTTAGGCACGTGCTATATTATCAGTCAGATTAGCACCCATCTCCGGCGAGTGCTAAACCCAATTTAGAAAGTGAGGAACTCAAGTGATCAGTACTTCTGA
>CALFIZ010000191.1 GCA_937877575.1 uncultured Marinilabiliales bacterium
GAGTAGTGGTGCTGACCCCGGCGTCACCGCGCTGACTTCAAGCGCCACGGCCACCACCCCGCTGTACGGCTTCCCCAATGCCGCGACGCAGGGCAGCAACAAGGAGAAGGACTATACGACGAAGTTCGTCGTCAAGGCCCTGGTCAACGGACAGTCATACTACTATCCGGTGTCCATCCCGAACATGCAGTCCAACAAGGTGTATGAGATGTCGAGTTTCACCATCACCCGTCCCGGTTCCGACAACCCCAACGAGTATGTCACCGAAGCCGCTTTCGAAGTTGAAGTGAATATCCTCGACTGGGAGACCGGCACCATCAACGACTCTTACCAGACGAGCGGTTCCGCTCCTTCTTTCTGATTTTAATGCTATCTTGAACTCTATTTTTCGGCTCCGACCATTGCGACGCAAAAGTCGGAGCCGATCTGAAACTCCAATTTTTTTGAAAGGATTCTTTATGGAAAAATCTTCAAATCTTGCTGAAAATGTTATTTTTGCATTTGATATTCATAAATGATATGTCAAACACCCGATTCAACATAAACAATATCATCGAAGTCGTTGACGGAACACCGATGTCACCGGTGAAAAACAGTGTGATAGAGGAATTCCTCATTGACAGCCGTCTGCTTGGAAATAGCGTCAAAACCCTTTTCTTTGCCATCAGAACCGACAAAAATAACGGTCACAAATACATAGAAGGACTTTTCGGCAAAGGCGTGAGAAACTTCATCGTGACGGAAACGGACCTTATCCCGGAAAATATCATTGACGAGGCTAATGTGATAGTTGTCGGTGATGCCGTGACTGCCCTTCAGACCTTGGCTGCGAATTACCGTAGTCACATTGATTATCCGATTCTCGGAATAACGGGCAGCAATGGCAAAACCATCGTCAAGGAATGGCTGTATCAGCTTCTTACCCCTGAAATGAACGTATATCGCAGTCCGAAAAGTTTTAACTCCCAAATAGGCGTTGCCTTGTCAATTCTCGGACTCCCCCTGCATGCGCAGTTGGGGATAATCGAAGCGGGAATCTCCCAGAAAGGCGAAATGGAGCGCCTTGAGGAAATGATACGCCCCACTATGGGTATCATCACCAACATAGGCACAGCCCATTTGCAGAACTTCCGGTCTGCGGATGAAATGACAGATGAAAAGATAAAATTGTTCAAAAACTCTGAGGTTATATTCTATAGTTCTGACTATCAGAATATTAAACGGGCTCTTGAAAAGGCTTACCCTAACAAGAGGCTTATTGGGTGGAGTCCGGATTATTCCAAAGAGAAAATCAGGGATTTTGCCAATCTTTTCGGCAATCCGGCTTCGGTGGAAAACATTTCCCACTGCCTCGCATTCATAGACTTTTTCATATACAACATTCCTAATCTTGAGAAACGCCTCTCTGAAATAGTCCCTCTTGAAATGCGTCTTGAACTCAAGGACGGAATCAATAACAGCCTGATTATCAACGACAGTTACAGTCTCGACATTAAGTCTTTCCAAATCGCCGTAGGCGAGCTTATGCAGCAGAACAGGCTTCCATCTAGGTCGGTCATTGTCTCCGATTTTGCCGAAAGCGAAGAAACGGATGACGCGCTTTACAGCGAAGTCGCCGATATTATCAACAATCACGATATAAACCAGATATTTCTTGTCGGAACCAAAATAACCACATACGCCGACAAATTCAATTGTCAGACTTACTGTTATCCGAGCACTGATGAGTTTATAAATCGCTTTAACTCTGCACTTTTCATCAATCAGGCAGTCCTTCTGAAAGGAGCACGAAGTTTCCATTTTGAGAGAATCGGCAACATATTGCAGAAAAAGGAACATGACACGGTGCTCGAGATAAATGTCGATACCATTCTCAATAACCTGAGCATTGTCCGCAATAAAGTCAGACCGCAGACCAAACTTCTCGTCATGGTCAAGGCGTTCTCGTATGGCAGCGGCAGTGTGGAGATAGCATCAATCTTACAGTCGCAAAAGGTTGATTATCTTGCTGTTGCAATAGTTGACGAAGGTATTGAGCTTCGCCAGGCAGGTATCACTCTGCCGATAGTGGTGATGAATCCGGGGACTTCGGCATTGAGTGCCATGATAAAATTCCGCTTGGAGCCTGAGGTTTACAGCATCCGCAAACTCAAGAGAATATGCGAACTTGCGCGGCAGTTGAACAATCCGGGAGACAGACTGAGTATTCACGTGAAAGTCGATACTGGGATGCACCGTTTGGGCTTTACAGAAGAGCAGATACCGGAATTGTTGGTTACTTTGAAGGAAAATGCCGAATATATTCGCGTAAGTTCGGTTTTCTCGCATCTTGCCTGTGCCGACATGGCCGACAGAAATGATTTCACAATGGGTCAGATTCACAGGTTCGAGTCGATGTCGAAGCAAATTGAGAACGGAATAGGGTATAGGACCATAAAGCATATACTGAACTCGTACGGTATTGCGTTATTCACTGATTATCAATTTGATATGGTTAGGCTTGGAATTGGTCTTTACGGTGCTGAAGAAAACCTGAACAGAATCATGAATTTGCAGCCTGCATTAAAGTTGAAGGCAGTGGTTTCGCAGGTGCGTAAGGTGCCAAAGGGTGAGGGGATAGGTTATGGTCAGACGTGGACGGCGCAGCGTGATTCTGAGATTGCCATACTGCCGATAGGATATGCTGACGGTTTCTTCCTGTCGTTATCCAACAGCGGAGTGGAGGTATATATCAGGCACGGTTATGCTCCGATAGTCGGAAGGGTATGCATGGACATGTGTTTTGCCGATGTCACCGGTATGGGGGTTGAAGAGGGTGATGAGGTGGAGATTTTCGGTGAGCATGCGCCTCTTTCGAAATTGGCCGCCGCCGCCCGCACAATCCCGTACGAAATCATTTCAACCCTGTCGCAAAGGATTAAGAGGATTTACTATCAGTAGTAGCCGGAGTCGGTCCCCCCACAGCCTCGGAGAGGCTGAACCCGACACAGCGTGGTGCCTCGGTGCAGTATGGTGTTCAAACATTGATTATCAGATTTATGAAAGTGTTTATAAAAATGTGCTGTAATGAAAAAAATAATGTATTTTTGCTATCCGAAACAATCAACATTATAAACTTAAACGAATATTATATCAAAACAACAGAAAAATAAAAGGTAACTAACATATTATAAAGCGTTTTCGCTTTTCACGGCAGTTCGAAACCTAGGAAATTTCGTCCAATTAGTGCACATGAAAGCAGAAACGCTCGTGGCTTTGCCGCGGGCTTTCTTGTTTGCACTAAAGGTTTTCCTAGGACCTCGAACTCAACAAATAGTTCGCGGTTTTTTTATGTCCACACAAAAAAACAACAAATCACAAATCAAAAGCCGCCAGCGGGTGGCTGACCACGGCGAGGTGTTCACCCATCCGCGCGAGGTGAACGCGATGCTCGATTTGGTGA
>CALFIZ010000192.1 GCA_937877575.1 uncultured Marinilabiliales bacterium
ATTTTTGTGGCGCCTGAAAACATGGTGTTTCATAAAGGAGTGGAACAAACTTCTTGGAACATCATTATTCACGTTCACGCTCCTAAAAAAGTCAGCGTTCTCCAAGACCAAGTCGCTAAGTTGGTTTTAGAATCAATAGGCGATGTGGCCATTAATAAGATTTTGGAATTTTATTATTATTCCGAAGATAATCGTTACACAAAATTAAATGGATCCTATCCACGTTTTATCGCAAGCGATAATCTTGTCAACATCGAAGAAGAAGAAAAATACTGCAATGACCTCGGTGTCACTCCCGATACGGTGTATCTGTTCGTCAGAGGCCACCATCTGGCAGACTTCATAGCTAAAGTCGGACAAATCTGCACCGATAAAATGTTAAGGGAGCAAAGTGAAAGCAAGAACAGTAAAGAAAAAAACACACATTCACAGATAAAATCAAACAAGACATTCAAACAACTTCTGACCGGAAGAGTCTGGATTGCAAAATACTTTTGCATGAACATGATTAGAGAAGATATTAAATCCTTTTATAATACCAATGAAAATGAAAACAAATAGAACAACTTTCATCATTTTGTTTCTTGCAGCGTGTACGCTGATTACATCCTGCAAGCCTAAAACCAAATACGTCATCACCGATGCCCATCTCTCGTGCATAAATATCGATTCCACATTTGATACACATCCGTATGACGTGGCACAAGGTGTTCTTGATGAATATTATGCCAAGGCACATGCCATAATGGACGACACCATAGGATATTGCGACTTTGCAATGTCGAAAATAGGTTCGGAGAATCTCCTGTGCAATTATACCGCCGATGCCATTCGCGAAATCGGACAGGAAATATGGGACTCCATCCAAATCGACATGGGACTGATGAACAAAGGAGGTATAAGAATTGATATTGCTCAAGGCCCTATTACGGTAGGCGATGTCTGCGCCATCTACCCGTTCGACAACTGCCTGACACTGCTTGCAATGAAAGGCTCCGACCTCAGAGACCTCTTCAATAAATTCGCGAGACAAAACAGATATGAAGCAATCAGCGGCCCAAGACTTGTTGTGAAAAACGGCAAATTGGAATCCGTGACAATGAACGGGAAAAAACTCGAAGATGACAAAATATACTATGTGGTGACAATAGATTATGTGGCAGAAGGAAACGATGGCATGCCTCAATTCAAAAACGCAATATCAGTCACCCATTCTGATATCTTCGAGAGAGATGCGATGATAAATTATATTAAGAAACTCACTGCCGCAGGCAAACACATCAGAGCCAAAATAGACGGCAGAATCACTGTTTTATAAAACCAAGAATCAAGAAATAAAATGAAAATAAATAAGTCAATTCTCACAGCAATCCTGCTTATCTGCGCCATAACATCAGGCTATTCACAAGACAAGAAACTGACAATCATCCACACCAACGACATGCACAGTCAGGTGGAACCGATATCTAAGAATATCAAAGGCTTCAAGGCCGGGAAAGGCGGTTTTGTAAGATTATGCACCTGTGTGCACGAAGAGGTGGAAAAAGACCCTGAGAACACTCTTCTGCTCGATGCAGGCGACTTTTCACAAGGTTCGGTATATTACAACCTGCTCCACGGCAGAACAGAAATAGCATTCATGAACTCTATGCATTACGATGCAGGCACATTAGGCAACCACGAATTCGATTCGGGCTTGGATAATCTCGCAGAACTGATAAAAGAGGCAAACTTCCCTATTATCTGCTGCAACTACGGACTGGAAAACACACCTCTTAAAGACCTGGTGAAACCGTACATTATCGTTGAGAGAGCCGGTATGAAAATAGGCATCTTCGGCCTCGGCCCCTACGAACTCAAGAATCTTACTTTCGAAAAGAACATTAAGGGAATCGTCTTCAAAGACACTTTCAAATGTGCCAATGAAACCGCCCATAAACTCCGTTATGAAGACAAATGCGATTTAGTCATCTGCCTGTCGCATATAGGCTGGAACACAAACAATACTGACGGTCCCAACGGAATAGCAGTATGCGACAGCACCTTGGCCGCCAACAGCCACGATATCGACATAATCGTAGGAGGACACTCGCATACACCAATGAAACACGGCAAAAAGGTACCTAATCTCGACGGGAGAACAGTCTATATAAACCAAACCGGCGCCAATACTGCCACAGTCGGCAAAATGGTTTTCGACATTGCAAAAATCAGAAAACTGAGATAAATGCTGCATGAACCTAATTCACGTTGAATCCACAGACTCCACAAATCTGGAGGCTGAAAGAATCCTTTTGTCCGACAAAGTCACACCACCATTTGTCGTACTTACCGATGAACAGCTTAAAGGACGGGGGCAGGGCAGCCATAAATGGCTGAGCGATAAAGGATTGAACATCACATGCAGTTTTGTCGTATCACCTCTCATCAACTCCGTAAACCAGTTCCACCTAACCGCCTTGGCATCGGTAAGCATTCTCGAAACGGTTTCATCTTTTCTACCCGATTCCTCCACCGTGAAAATCAAGTGGATAAACGATGTTTATGTAGGCAAAAACAAGATTGCAGGCATACTTGTAAGCAATAAAATCCTCAATGACAAAATCACATCAAGCATCATCGGAATAGGTCTGAACGTCAACCAGACAAGATTTCCCGAAGACGTACCGAATCCTACGTCACTACATCTTGAAACAAATCAGGAAATGGATTTGAAAAGTGTATTCTCCACGCTATGTGACCGTTTCGAGGCAAACTATGCCGTTATGCTGACAAGTCCCAATAAACTTGCAGAAGAATACAGGGCAAATCTCTTCATGTTAAACCAGCCCTACAAATACACCATAAACGGAAAAGAGGAAATCCGCACCATCCGCGATGTCAACGATTTCGGCGAAATGATATGGTAGATGTAATTATTCATCTCAGGACATCATAACCCTGAGCAATACATACAGATAGTCCGAAAGACGATTGAGCAGCTGAGATACAAAATCTCTCCTGACAATTTCCCCTTCTATCGCCACAATGCAGCGTTCTGCCCTGCGGCATATAGTACGTGCAACGTTAATATGTGACGAAATCACATTGTTGCCCAAAATCATCAGCGAAAACTGTTTGGGCAAAGTTTCAGACATGTCATCAATTGCCTTCTCTATATGGTTAATCACATCATAATCAGGACACTGCAACTTTTCACCCGCTTCAGCGGAACAGCATGCGACATACGCACAAGCAGAAAAAAGAGCCTTCCTGATTTCATCAAAAAGCTCAGTTGTACCATTGGGGATTTTCTTATCCGCTGATTCCTTCAACAAGGAATCAACCAGACCGATGTAGGCATCCAATTCATCAACTGTGCCGTAAGCTTCAACACGCGGATCATTTTTAGGCACTCTTTCACCTCCGATTAACATAGTGGTTCCATCGTCGCCTGTTTTTGTGTAAATATGCATAATTTCAATCAATTAATTTATCTTACATTATTCTCATTTATTCTTCTGTCGCAAACACAACCTGAGCAGCAGTTCTCGACACCTGCGTAAGCAGCATGTCATCCCTGCTGAATATCTCCCTAAGCTCGGCATCGGTGTAGTGTCTGACGGTTTCAAGAGTTGCATTGCGATTGTATCTTATTGAAAATGACCGTTTTAACATATCAAACAGTAATTCACAGGAGTGTTCGCTGTATGTGACGCAAAACGAAATCTTCTTGGCTGAAATCTGTATCATGTTGATGTCCAACTTGAATTTTGCAGCAACATCATAGATTGTTTTCACGTCATCCCCGAGAATGATATTGTTCTTCAACGACTCAGCAGTTATAAGTATCTGATTTTTAAGACATATCCTTATCGGCGGGTAATCATTTTCAAAATTGTCAAGAAGCATTGTGCCGGAATCCTGAAGATTGATGAAGGAGCGCACCATAGTGACTATGTTTTTCGTTTTCAGTACCGACAGCGTCTTCTTATGCAGGATTTTAGCACCGAAATATGACAGTTCAACCATTTCGTCATATCCGATTTTATCAAGCTTTTGAGCATCATGGTAAATCTTCGGGTCAGTGTTGTATATCCCGTCAACATCTTTCCAGAACGTCAGTTTCTTCGCATTACAGAACACTGCAGCAAGAGCGGCTGAATAATCGGAACCTTCCCTGCCGAGAGTTATGATGTCATTGGATGATGTCCCGCTTATAAAGCCCTGGATGATGATAATCTGACTTCCGACGTTTTGGACCAGCTGCCGCATACGTTTTTCCGAAGCCACAATATCGACGTTACCGCTGCGCCAGTTTTTGTCGGCAAGAAATATGTCATTCGCCTTGGCAAGATATACATCCATTCCATTGAACCCCAGATATTTTGCGACAATCAGCGTTGAAAACATCTCTCCGAAACTGACCGTTTGGTCGTAGAAATAGTCGTAATCGGCCTTCGATGTGCCCGAAATCTTCCCATCAAATTCAGCGAAAAGTTTTACGAGTTCATCGTCACAATCCGTTCCGACAAGGCTGTGCAGAATATCCAAGTGCTCATCTCTCAACGAATTGTATTCGTTGGAGTAATCCTCATTATTGTATGCCTTACTGACTATCGTTTCAATTTTGTTTGTAGTCTTGCCCAATGCGGAAATGACAAGCACAAGCCTGTCAGAGCCATTTTCAGCAATAATCTCCGGCAAACGTTTTATGCTCTCCGCATCCTTGATTGATGCACCGCCTAACTTAAAGACATTCATAGGTTAAAGGACATCATTTCTGCAAGTATGACAAATCTCGAAGAATATTCTGGAATGTGAAATACTGGCACAGCACGAAATTCTGCGAATACACTATCTGTCCCTCATCATCTTTTTTTGCTGACGGCAGGTTGACCCACGCATACAGTTCATCAAGATTATATGGCGGGATTTCATCATCAACAGGAACCTGGTCTATCTGGGCTTGAGTAAGAGGTATTCTGAAAGTCTTCATATACGACTTCACGCCATTGTTGTCAGTTATAGTGATTTCATGGGCAGGAACCGTCTTTAGGATTGAATCGACGTTCATGTCGCCATATTTGTCGGCATCCAAAGCGGCAGCGTATCTGATGTCGGAAAAGGAGATCGGAAGAGCGTCGTGTAGGG
>CALFIZ010000193.1 GCA_937877575.1 uncultured Marinilabiliales bacterium
GGCAGCACATGGTATCGCGACTGCGAGGTGAAATTGTCCTCTCCATCAAGTGCGAAAGGAGTGGTTTATGTCGAGCCGTACTACCGCTATCGAAAAACTGCATTAAAAACAGGGCCTGCTCAAACCGCTCACATGAAAGCATGTTTGCCAACTGACGGGAACTATAACTACGCATGCTATCTCTATGCATATCCAAAAGCCGGTTATGTGCTTGCTGGATTTGTAACTAAGTCAGATTATCAAGCAGGTAGGACATCATCGAATTATTATATTAAGACTCACGATGGCAGAATAGGAAAAAGTGGAGATAAATTTGACAGTGAGCGGAAAAATGCAAAACTCAGCATGACAGCTCCAAAGAAAAAAGCTGGTAGTATAACTAAATTGACACTTTACAAATTTGAAAAAGTATGATATACTGTAGATAGGCAGTCAATTTTAGCAACCTCATTCAAGGTGAGATTGCTGAACGTAATTTGCCCGAATTTATCGAGGCTTGTAATTATCTGAATATCTATCAGGGAGGTACGTGATATGCAAAATTTTGATTATATGACACCCACAAGGTTGATTTTCGGCAAAGGTGTCATCGAAAAGTTGCCGGAGGTCATGGCACAGTTTGGTAAAAAAATACTGCTCACCTATGGCGGAGGCAGTATCAAGAAAATTGGTCTTTATGACAAGGTTAAAGAACTGCTTTCTAACTTTGAAATCATCGAGCTGTCGGGCATTCAGCCGAATCCGAAGTATGACCCCAGTGTGCTGGATGGTGTAAGACTTTGCAAAGAAAATCATGTTGATGTGATTCTCGCCGTTGGTGGTGGAAGCGTTTTGGATTGCTCAAAGGCAATTGCAACGGGTGCTAAGTATGACGGAGACCCTTGGGAACTTATTTCCTATCAGGCGTTTGCGAAAGAATCTATTCCCATTGTGGACATTATCACACTCGCCGCTACCGGAAGTGAGTATGACCCCGGCGGAGTCATTTCAAGGACTGAAACCAATGACAAGATAGGATATGTTGACCCGCATAATTTCCCAGCAGTTTCTTTCCTCGACCCGACATATACTTTCACTGTATCCAAAAAACAAACCGCCGCAGGTTGCGCAGATGCTATGAATCATATCATGGAGCAGTATTTTTGTGAAGATTCCACACTGTTGAATGATGGATTTATGGAGGCAGGTTTAAAAAGTCTCATGGTAAATGCTAAAAAATGCCTTGAAAATCCGGAAGATTATACTGCAAGAGCTGAAATGATGCTTGACTGCACATACGGATGTAATGGGATTTATTCACTTGGTAATAGTCGTTCAGGATGGCCATGTCACGGAATGGAACACGCACTTTCCGCATACTATGATATTACCCATGGCGAAGGACTTGCTATTATCACACCTCGTTGGATGAAGCATATCCTCAATGAAAAGACCGTCCACCGTTTTGTGAAATACGGCGTTAACGTGTTCGGAATTGACGGTTCACTTGAAAAGTTTGAAATTGCAGAAAAGGCAATCGATGAAACATACAAGTTCTTTGAGTCGATTGGTATTCCGATGCATCTTAAAGATGTTGGTATTGATGAAAGCCGTCTTGAAGAAATGGCGCATCATGTTGCTGTGAATGAAGGACTTGAAAATGCTTGGTCGCCACTCAGCGAAAAGGATATTTTGGATATTTTCACCGCATCACTCTAAAATGATTTGATTACTGCGAATTTGCACAATTTATAAAATGATGAAAAAGTAACACCGCTCAAATTTTTATGTGGTGCTGAACCAATAGCTTCGCATTGTAAATGGCATTCTTCTGTTTTGAAGAATGCCATTTATTACAGTAGTGAAAAATTCATGACTTTTGTTCAGATTCAGCAGGAACAGGAGTAGCTATGTGTTCAATTATGGGATGATGCAACAAAGAGGCTGAACGCTCTCAGAAGAGAAAAAGTGGCTTTTTCTGATGCTGTTGGGCATTTGCCCCGAAAGCCCATGCAGAATGTTACTATGTATTCTCTGCTTGTCATGATAGTTACCTTCTTTACATCGGCGGAATGTCTTTTCATATTCCGGTGCTTCGGCGGAAAACAATGTAATAGTTTGCTGATAGAGGAATTTGAGGAAAAAGTAAAACAGCTTTCTGAATCGGAACTGTTCAGATGAAATGATTTTAGGATATTGCTTTCTGAGATATTGATAATCATACATTACAGAAAATATTATCAATTTAATGCCGTTTCCGTTCATTGCACTGTTGATAGTGTGTATTATGGTCATTGGGCTTGTATTTTTCATT
>CALFIZ010000194.1 GCA_937877575.1 uncultured Marinilabiliales bacterium
CCTGATAGCCTTGGTATCCCTGATAACCTTGGTATCCCTGATCACCCTGGTCGCCCTGGTCGCCTTTGTCACCGGGATCACCGGGATCACCAGTAGCACCAGTTGCACCAGTTGCACCTTTTGCACCCTGTTTGCCCTGATAGCCCTGATAGCCTTGGTATCCCTGATAACCTTGGTATCCCTGATCACCCTGGTCGCCTTGGTTGCCCTGATAACCCTGATAGCCCTGATAGCCTTGGTCACCGGTTGCACCAGTAGCACCGGTTGCACCATTTGCACCCTGATAGCCCTGATAGCCCTGATAGCCCTGATAACCTTGGTCACCGGTTGCACCAGTTACGCCATCGTTAACCTT
Organism: uncultured Marinilabiliales bacterium; assembly: GCA_937877575.1. GTDB lineage: Bacteria > Bacteroidota > Bacteroidia > Bacteroidales > BM520 > RGIG7150. Next base: position 356 of record CALFIZ010000194.1, read on the forward strand.
GACGACCTCTATCGAATATATTGCTTTTACTGCCATTTACCTGTATTGAGTAACCTTGTTGATGTGCCCGCACTGTACACGCATGTCTGCATATATTTTGTATTTCTGTGTATGATGTACCAAGCCACAGAAATGTACGTCCTCGCTTGTATAGCCACGGTTTGGAAACAATTCAAACTTAAACCATGGATATTCTATGTTGCGAAACACATCTGTGTTGATTAGCATACAGGCGCCACCAGCCACTCCGATCTCTATTCTGTAATTCTGGATGTCAACAAGTCTATCAACCAACGCATAATTAATGTTGGATTCTTCGTTGAGGTAGCGGCACCCTAACTTATACAGCTCTGACCGCCCTGTGGTGGTGCCCCTTCGTGGACACACACCGCTGCAGATGTCTGTCAATGGATTGGTAAGATTATAGATGGCATCATGCGGCAGAACCATATCCGAATCTACCATTAACACGTAGTCGTAGCCTCTTTCGAGAGCCATGTCAACAATTCGGTTACGGGCAATGTCAACAGCATAGCCGGTTACGGATTCAAAGTCAATTTCGTGGCCGCATGGATCAAGGTCGTATATTGACTTGAACGTTGCCGGCTCAATGTTTTCGTACGTTGGTACAGCTATTAGAATTTTCATTTCCTTTAATTTTTATGTTGTTTACAAAGTTTCAAGTTTGCATGTTATCGTGATCGAGGAATCAACATCTGCTGCAGCCACAGTCCAACTGCAGTCCGCTATGGCGGTCTCTGACGCTATGCTCGAAAGCAATGTGTCGCCGTTGTACCAGCACAGACACAGCCCGGATGGTATTGTAGCCAGTTCCTGACCTGCCTGAAACAGGTGCGGAGTGAGAGTTACCTCGCCAGTATTGTTTTTTATAAATCCACTGCCTGTTACCACAAGCGTGTATGGATTATCGCCCGCCTCGCCCTGTTCGCCTGTTGCACCCTGCGGGCCACTAATATTTACGGACGGCGGCGGCAGAATAAATGGATTATCGCAAATCCAAGTTAGAAGGCCGTTTGAATCAACTAATGGCGTAAATGTTGCCCCCTGGCTGCCTGTTTCTCCAGTATCACCTTTGAATCCCTGATAGCCTCTGTAACCTTGTACGCCTTGTTCTCCCTGCGGCCCCTGTGGTCCGGCAACCGATACATGGTTATTCAGGTAGTCCTCTATTATATGCCAGTTTTCGTTGACTTCCTCCCATGTCAACGACGGATCCTGTGGGTTTAAAGACCTTTTGTTCAGTTCAATCATGGTATTGTATAGTATTTTGTTTCTGAATATTCAGGTATAATGTATTTCACGATGGTATAATATGCTGCAAGCGTCATGGATGACAGTTCATCATCGAGACAAAGGTCCGTCGCTGGCTTTATGCCATAATCTGTATAATGTTTCAATATTCTTTTATTGACATTTAATCTGTATTTAAACATCGATGACGGTTGCGGATCTGTAACACTTGTATCAGTTTGGAAACTTAATTTGAATGCAGCTGCTGCATCGCCGTAATGCTGTAGAGCATAGTCAAAAATAGTCTGACGGTCAAGGCAGCGATTGTATCTCTCCACACATTGTCGCCGAATGATTTTTTCACCGTTTCTTTCATCAGCTGATGCTTCCGGATGTTCGTCTGTGAGATATGTTGCCGGCTTAATACGTCTTGCCCTATATTCTGATGTCACAGCATTGTCTATTGGCACAACCTCGATAATGCCTGATACAATATCGGTAATACTTATATCGTTAATGACCGACATAAGAAAGGCATTCTCCAAATTTCCGCAGAATTGCAGCGCTATGTCAAACAGGTCACGACTCACTTGCCGGATATATTTTATGGCCCTTAAAAAATGATGTTGTATTGGTGGGCCGTGTCATAGGAACATACATGACGCCGTTACCTTCGCAACATACATCAATATCATTGAGCAATGAGATGGCAAATGCGTGCTCAATGTCTCCACAATACTGTATGGACAGGTCTATCAGATTCTGACGTTCCATCGGTATCACCTTAGCTTTCATTGCCGCCCTGACCTCCTCCTATAGTGTTCTGCAGCGTTGTGCTGTCGTTTTCAGCGTAAGGCTCTGCTGCAAGATACATTATATGCCCCACTCGCAACAGCGTCAAATTGGTGCCCTCCGCCCATATCTTACCATGTATGCCATCATCAATGAGCTGCACTGATGTTGGTAGTTCGACCCCATCATCATCACTATTTATACCTACAAAAGGATAAAATTCGCCCGACACGGCAGGACGTGGAAGCTGGTCGGCGATATACACGGCATTAAGGGACACCTGGCTGTATGCATACCCCCTGAGATACACCATTTTGCCCACCTGTTTATAATAGATGTTATACCCGGCGGATGATGCAGGCGTCCAGTCAGACTCGGTAAGGGATATGCCTCTCCGCAACCTTTCGGCAAGTGTACAGAACCCTTCTTTTATGCCAAGATAATAAGTTGACTGGTTATCGGCCACCTGAGGGTTCAGATAAGGGTCGGAATAGGTGTTCCTGGGAACAGTGGAATTATCTGACATGACATAGTTCCTCAAGCCCTCCGTATTGATATAATCCATCTTGGTGAAATAGATGATTGGATCCGCAAGGTTGGTGGTCGTATGCAATGCGCGCACCGGCAGTATCTCGCCGCAGAAATACGCCCATCCGGCTTCCATGTCCAATAATGAACCTGAATGCGTGATTTTGCAGCCGGAAATGATGAAGTTGTTTTTGCCGAGTCCAAAATCCTTAATCAGTGCCGTCAGCACTTCTTTGTATGAGTCCTGCAGAAAGTCGAAGTCTTTTGTCCACAAGGGCATCCTTCCTGCTTCATTGGAATGAGTGATTAATGTTTTCATATAGTTACTATTTTATATGTTTTTCCTGCAATTTTGTACAAATCAACCAAATCGGCCACCAGCATCTTCTGCTGGTCGGTGAATCCTGATGGAACCTCCACCTTGAAGTTCTCATACTCGTTGTATGTATGCCTGTTGCCTATCAGTATTTGTACGCCTGACGAATCTGCAGGCACGTGGAACTGGTAGTTTATCAGCTCACCGTCGGCTGATGGCGGCACAAACTCTTCCTGATAGTTGAAGCTGTCAACCACATTGATATTGTTGTTGCTAAGTTTCTCACGCAAAACATGCTGCAGCACTATCCTCTGTCCGGTATGCTCCATCCTGTAGTCCATATCCCGTCGATATGCCCTGAACTCACCGAGCAGCCGCCTTACCGGTGTGTTTATGCACCATAACAATGAAAGCAGCCTGCTCTTTCGCAGTTTGAAAGGCAATAGTATCTCGGACAATCTGTCATTATAGGGCGGGATAATGTTCGGCCCTCTATAGTTTATGTCGTATTTTCCCATCTGTCTCTTAATTTAATTCGCCTACTGTAATACTGTCCAATGTGATGCCGGCGGAATATGCATTGTAATTCTGCACATCATATCCGGTCTCCGAATTAACGAGATAGCAGACCGTGCCAAGGCCGTCATAGCGCGTAAAGTAACAGTCTTCTATCAACACATCCTCAATCCCGTCAACAGCAAGCATGGCATTAGCCAGCTGTGTCTTGTTGAGGATGCCGTTAGGACGTATCAGTGTAAGATAGTCGGTGATGGCCGTGCAAAGGGCAGGCTTTGCGTCATTTTCAAGCGATGGAAGTATCATGGCGTTTCGCTTTACATTTACACTGATGTGCATTGTGTCAGGACTGCTGCTTATAACCGTTATCTGCACCCCCGCGAACTTAACATCGTACATGTAGCTCCTGAAGGCCGCGAGCTCTGCCTCAGTGAGTGGCACGAGATTATCCTTGCAGACCTTGATTAAAAGACCGCCATACTCTTCCACAACTGAACACATCTTGACAATCTGTACGCTGTCATCGGCAAGCTCTGTCTCGTATATGCCGTCATCATTTACACTCTCGCCGTACCGGAATGCCATTGCCTTCTCATAATACCATTGTACGGTTCCCGGCAAGACAGCCCGTACTTTTTCGGCCGTCTCTTCCTTGTACGTCTCAAACATCCAGTTAAGGGCGTAATATGTCGTTGCTATTATTGTCAGCAGTATGTCTATCACCGATGCGGCACTTACCTGCTTCTCCCAGGCTGTTTCAGGATTAAGATCCAATGCCAGACTCAGTTCCTCGTTGCCAAGTATGGCAGATGTCATTTCGGCTTTTATCTCCTTTATCGTTTTCATGTCACTTAAGTTTTATTTCAATGTTATCTCCGTCGAAATCTATCGATGAAACCTCTATAAGCCCCAGTCGCATATTGTCTCTGATGTTGTTTTTCAACGTCTGGTTCTTAGGTGATTTGAGATGCTTGGCTATCCCGACGCCAAGCAATGGAGAGCTTTTGAACTCCCCCGGCTGTGCCTCCATTATAGCCTGAGCCGTTTGAGCGCTGATTTCGCCCAAAGCGAAATCGTGCCCGCTGAAAAGTATCTGTCCGTTGTCGTCTGTCAATATCCCTGTCATAATTATCAACTTAATGTTCCCGTACCTGTCGTGGCTCCGGTCTGTGACGCTGCCGTTCCTGTCGTGGCAACCGGAATCCCCGCGTTAACTGTTGCTGTCTTAATATAATTGGTGATAATCTCTGCCAACTCTCCGGCAAAGTAATCATGCGTCCTCTCGTTTTTGACGCAATCCTGCAGCAATCCGTTCAGCTGCATTTTTAACGATTCCTGATTCAGCATTTTATTTCAATAAATTAATTAAGTTAGTTTTTATTTGGGTGAGCTTGGCTATAACATCCCCATTGAACACTCCAAGCCCTGCAGGAGTTGCTATCTGTGCCTGCATCAGGGTGTCAAGCAAACTCGTCACCTCGTCCTTTAATGATGTCTTGTCGTTTTTCAGCGATATGTGGTCGTCCTTTATCTCCACCTTCAGCCCGCCTGCTCCGTCAAACTCTATTTTGTCGATGTCAGAATACATGGACACATATCCGTCGTTTTCGGACAGCATGGTCACAAGCACGTAGCTGTCCATCTTAGGTGTTATCCTCAACCCGTTGAATTGCTCCACACTCGCATTCAGGCGGACATCTTTCAACAGTGCGCCGTCCAACGGCTCTACATCGCATTTGCTCCCATTGACTCTTGTCACCTTGCAGATTAATGTCACCGGCTGTCGCTGTCCCGCCAGTTCCTGTATTATCCGTCTTATATCAGATTTGGCATCCATTACTGTATCTCCTTCCCCGGATATATTGTCTGTCTGTATCCGCCTTTACCGAACTTGTACTCTATTGCATCTATTCGGAATTTCTTGCCGTCACGCTCAACATTGACCTTGTCAGATAATGCCACCGTATCGCCAGGTCTCACGAAAGGTATTCCAAATGTTGTGATACTGCCTTTCATGCTGTTCACACGCAATCCTGCCAGCTGTTTCTCGGCAAGTGCCTTGAGATCGCTTACGCTTTTGGCCGACGGGTAGTATAATGTCGTCACATCATAGCCTCCGGACTTGGCCTCACTTGGCGTGATGTATTCAAGCATCTTGTTGCCAGATGTCATGACCTTGGCTTTTACGGCAACCTTGACTTTGTCACCTTCCAAATATTGAAGCGTGTCGCTTATGATGTTGCTGCCGTATGTCAGTGTGATGGTGCTCTGTGGGGTCAGGATATCATCGTAGGACTCGCCATACAGCTTGCCTTCCCGGAAGAAGAAGTGGACCGGGTATTTCGATGCAAGATATTCAAACACCTCTGCAATGCTTTTATTCCATATACGCATGACCCCAAGCTGTAAATCCGACATGACACTGGAATATTCGCCACAGTATTTCTTTGCAAAATAATTGAGGCTGAAATTGTCTGTGTATTCGTTGTCCACACGCTTCAGCTTCAATTTATATGCCTCATCCTCACACTCTATCACTATCGGAGTCGTGCTTGAAACATTCTTTATATACCCCTCAAAGACTGTTTGAATGGTGTGCTTTTTGTACCCCATGCTGATTTTGACGGAATCGCCTGTGTTGATGTAGTCAAGCAGACTTTTCCCTTCAAACCGCAGTTTGCGGGGTACAGTGATTTTTGCCGTACCGGTGAAACTTTTGATTGAAGTTTTTACGGCAATTTCAGTCACATAGTCAAATTTTACTATCTTTGTACCCGATATTTCAATATGACATTCCAAAATTAACATGCTATGAAAAGTTTAATTGTTTCTTTGTTCATTCTTCTTGCCGTGGTTTTCAGCAGCGACAGGCCTGTGTTCAATAAGGAGGACTGCAAATGCGGTGACATATTTCTTGCAGGCCGTGTGGAAATCGTTTACCATAATCCTGATTTTAGAGTGGAAATAGTTGACCATAGTGAGGATCTTATTGTAAGAGTCACAGAACATGGAGCATTCCAATGTGGGGAATGGATGTTTGTTGACCATAGCCCTGATTTTAGAATTGAATTTGTCACCCATGATCCTGATTTCAAAATACGTTTCAACTCCTACTAACTAATTAATTCACTTCAAAATCGTAATCAGTATCGCTATCAAACTCAAGGAAGAAAGGCATGGCATTGTAGTATTTTGCCGCGCCTTGGTTGTAAACAGCCTTTATCAGGACCATATTCGTGACACCGTAAACATCATTAAGCATTATGCTTTCAACCCGCACGGTGTCTGCGGCTGAAAGAATGCTGACAAGTTGCTTCAACATGTCCAGCGGAAATTCATTGTGGGAATCCGAAATCAGATTGCCTGTAATGGTGATTTTTATATCATCGGCATTAACCAGTTCCTTAACCGTGCCGTCCCTGCCGGTTATGTTCTGTTTAACAATGTTGTTTCCGGTAGTAACGCTGCATTTTGCATCGATGAACTGAATTTCCGTACCGTCGTTGGTCTTCAGCTTTATCTCATTGTATATTCTGTCGCCTGGAGCGGTTGCATGTGCGGAGCTGCCGCCAAGGTTCAGAATGTTTTGTTCATCGCCTGAATCATCGTAATAATCAAGTCTGCCGGCATAATCATTGACGAATGCGGGTGTGCTCTGGCCTTTGAGCCTTGCATCATACGCAATTGATTTGGCAGCTTTTACCGCTAAACCTGCAACTTCATGATTCAGTCCGCTGACTATTGAGTTTGACCTGTAACGCTCTGATTTCTGGTTGTATGATATGCTGATCTGTGACATGGCTATGCTAATTTATAATCTCCGTTTATTTCTGTCAGTACCTGACGCAACATCTCCATGAAATCCTCGGCTGTGGTGGTTGCTGACGCCTGGTTGAACATGTTGGTGTTGCTGCCTATGAGCGATCCGATTGTAACGTTGTTGGTCACGCTGCGCCGGTTGTCGCTGTTGTTTGTGGTGCCGCCGGATTGTCCCGACACCGGGATGACACTTATATCCTGCGTGTCTCTTACTGCGTTCAGAACATGCCCGGGTTCAGACAGCCTTAACATTATTTTACCGACAAATGCCCTGATTTCCGACAGTATCGGGGTGTAATCGGGAATGCGTATCTTGGGGAACGCAATACCGGTGGTCGCGTTGTTTTCTACGGTGTCGCCCTCGTTATTGGTGACACTGCTGACAGTGTCTCCCTCATTGATGATATTATTGTTATTGTTGAGATACGAAATGGTTTCATTGACTTCTGTATCAACATTGTTAATCCGGTTGTCATTGACTGTCCGATAATAACTGCTGACGCTGCTGTCACTGATGGTTGTCGTATTGGTGGTCTGCTGCGGCGCTTTAATGCGCAGCAGGGACGCTATGCTGTCAACTATTCTGCCGACAAATGCCCTGATTTCCGACAATATCGGTGTGTAATCGGGAATGCGTATTTGTGCAACATTGTTGACAGTGCTGTTGTAATCAGTTGCATCATAATCCGGTTGGACAGGTTCTATGTCTTTAGTCCCGTCGATGGCCCCCATAACAATACCGCTGGGTGCCTGCTCCTGCCTGACAACAGGGACAATATCAGCTTTATTGATGATATTGTTGGTGGTATTGATGTTGTTTACCGTTCCAGTGTAAGTGTGACTGCCGTTATTTCCAGGCGTACTGACATCCATCAGTTTGATACTGTCGAGTATCTTGGTAACCTGTTGGTTTGCCTGTTTCCATGGTTCGAGTACCTCTGATTCAAATCCAAAGAACTTCGTGGTGCCACTTATGACCTCTCCACCCTGCATATTTTCCAGCTCATTAACGACATCATCACGAATCTGGCTTCTGGTTAAATGTGAATACGCCGGAGAATGGAGCCTTTCTTCAACAATCTCATCTATCACTTCCTCCACCGGCTCCATATCAGCGTAATAGTCCTTCAGCAGTGACTGCTTGGCTTCCATTTTGGCCCTCTGCATTATCTTTGACAGCAGCACATCGTAGGCGGAGCTCAAATCATTGGTGTTGGCAATCTCATCGAGTATTTGTTCGTTAAGATCAGGATACATGTCCTTCAGTTCGCGTACAAGATTGTTGCGCTCTTCGCTTTTGGGATTGGTCTCACTGAGTTTGGCAAACATAATGTCAAGATTCATCCTTTCATCCGAGTAGTAGGAATTGGCTGCATCCTGAGCATTTCTGAATGAATCCGATATGTCATCAACCGATTGTTTTGTTTTGCGAAGCAGTTTTACAAATCCAATTACTGCAGCTGTGGCTGCTGCAACCCAGCCTATGACAGGTATGCTCTTTATTGCCATTCCGACGGCACGGCAGGCTGTGACAGCTGATGTCCGGAACGTGGCAAAACTTGCCTTTGACAATGCGGCGAACTTCACCGATGCCGCGCCTCCGGCAACAAGTGACCTGACGTACTGCACAATGCCTTTTACGGCATTGGCAAGACCGACTATGGCAAACCTTCCGACGGCCATGGTGGCCCTTATGACATTCCTTGTAAAACCGAGATTCGCCATTTCTCCCTTTTTAATGTCAATGGCCATCATCTGCAGCTGTATCCGCATCCTCCTGATTGACAGGACAGATAAGTCGATTCTGCCAACCAGTCTGATCAGACCGGTCGCCATCGCTGTTATGCCTTTTGTCACGCCGGCAATCAATGGGACCAGTTTTGATAAGGGAACCAATGCCGATGCCACTGTCTGTATCCATATCCCGAAATCCCCGGTGGCAGTGAATATTGATGTCTTGATGTCGTCAAACTGTGCCCTTATACGCGACTGCCTCTCAGCATAGCTGTCCATAACTATATTTGCCTGGTCAACAGCCGTATTTGTCCCCTGTATAACACCTGTGAGCCTGTCAACCTCGTCCAGCTGAGACAATAGTGCGGTGGCCGCATTGGCATTGGCCATGCCGAATATCTTGGTTATAAGTGCCGTATCACCCATAATGCTTTGCAGTGGCCTGAGGCGATCTGTAAGAGAGAGGCTTTTGTCAGTCAGTATATCGATGTCAACACCTGCAGCTTCAAGTTCCTGCTGGACTTTCGGCGGGAGGAATCTGCCACGCGACAGTATCATCATCACATTTCTGAGCGCAACGCCGCCTTCAGCCCCTTTTTTGCCCGCCTTGTCAAGCACCTGTATTGCCGCATTGGTCTCGGCAAAGTTCACTCCGGCTGCTTTGGCTGCCATGCCCGCATTTTCCAGCGCCAACTTGATCTGTGGCAGTTCTGCCGACCCTTGCATGGCGGCTGCCGCCATCACGTTCATCATTCGTGCCATCTCCTCGGACGCTGAGATGGGATCATCCATTGACACCTGATACTGGTTAAGAGCTGTTGTCAGCACCTCTGCTGCGGCAACAGTGTCCCCACCCATCGTTTTAGACAGTACTGCAATACTGTTGCCCATATTCCTTAATGCTTCCGGTGACTTCGACAGCTCTGGTGACAACTGCGACAGTAACAGCTTGTAGGATTCCACGCTCTGTGCGGCGGACCCGCCGAAGGTCTTTGCGGTCTCACGGGCATATTTTTCAATCTTCCGCAGTCCCTCTCCTGTTTCGCCGGTAATTGCCGACAAATCTGTCAGGGAAGTGTTAAGCTCAATGCCGGGCTGGTATATTTCCGAGAGGGACGACGACAGACTTTGGATACCACGGGTGATTTCGTTGAACCGAAACATTTTGGCTCCAATATCATCAACCATAGAGGATAACCTTGATACATTCCTGGTCATCTGCCGGGCACTCCCGGCAAGATTGGCCATGCCTTCCTGCGCATTCCCCTTGATGTTGATTAAAAATGTAACTGTATCGTTCATTGCTTTTTGTTATGACAAATTTTCATTAAGATTATTCCCGCCTGAATCCGAGCGCAATCTTCAGCGATTCAATTTTGAGCGCCCATTCCATGTCATCCAGTTCCTCCGGATTGCTGCAGATATTGTAGCATCTGAGCATTGTGTCGGCAATTAGTATGTCATTTTCAGAGGCTGCCTTCCGGGCAGCCTCTATAGTTCCTTTAGGCTTGCCTTTGCCACCTTTGTCAGCTTGTCGAGTTGTGATGTCACACCGAAAAATTTGTCATTGTCGGTCTTGATATCGTCATCTCCACCGAGCCAGCAGTTCTCAAGCATCACTTCAGCATATCTTACCGGGTCGCTTGCACCCAGTGATGTGGCCGCCGATATTGTTTTCCTATCAGGTTTTCTAAGGTAGCACACGCTGCCGTCAACCTCCACCTCATACACTTTCCTGTACAGGTTTTTCCACATGGCAATCTGTTCGTCCGTTGCCTGTCCCTTTAACTGTTTCTTCTCTTCGTTGTTTTTCATATATGATTGTTTTTATATTTTAAAAATAGACGGGTAAACTTAATTACCCGTCGTTGCTTGTGTTATGCGCCCCAGTCGATATGGCTTATCTGTAGGTCAAGCTGCTGCGGAATGCTTGTGTCGCCTTCCTTGGTGTCAACTCCGTTCGTCTTGAACTGGCAGTTGTGGAGGGTGTCAGTGACAATATTGCTGCCTTCCTTAATGTAGCTTACATTGATCTTGAAAGGGGCTATGTCCTGGAGTCTGTGACTTGGAGCGGCTGATGCGGCCCTTATAGCCATGATTTCATCCTGAAGGAGGGTTATGCTGCCTTCCGCCTTGATGCGTCCATAACCGCGTGCAACGGGCATACGGCCTGCACCGTATATCTCATCCATCTCCTGATCATCTTTGTAGTTTATGGCAGTAATGCCGGTTACAGGCACTCCCGCAATCATGACCTGGATTTGCACCCATGAGTAGGCAACACCATTTACCTCTGGTATGTGTTCTAATCCGTTCATATCTGTTTCCTTTTATTCGTTAAACTTAAATATTGGTTGTAAAGCCGATTTTAACCTTGACTTTGCGCATCACACCCTTAGGTATGTTCTTGATTACAATTTCAACTTCGGATGTGGCAAGCACGTTCTGATCCGCATCAATACCGACGCTGTAGCCGGACAGTTCGCCGGCCTTCTCCATGTCTGTCAAGGCATCGCCTGCAATTGATTCGAGGAATTTGACAGTGCCATTGTCAAGTTTGCCGGTTGATGCATCAACATCAAGAGGTGAACTCAAATATGGAAGCAGATTCCGGCGGATCCCGCGTATGGCCTTGTCAATTGTCCTGTTATTCTCAATATACGCGTAGTCTGACGTGGGCACATCGAGGGTGTGGCTGTCATTAAAGTAATTGTCCGCATCTCCGACATGGATTCGTACGTAGATGTACCGGTTGTCATTTATCTTTTCCTGATCCGTCACGCTGACCTCTTTTATAGGTTCACCGCTAATCAGACCCGGTACCGACAATGACAGGGGGAACTTTGCAACGTATGCAATGCTCTCATGCACGTGTGCCTTTGATATGGCGCCAAGCACGAGACCTATTGCTCCGTAATATCCGTATTCGGCAAGACTTCTGACAACACCGCTGTCGAGGTCGCACCCCACCATAAGGCTCAGATTGCGACGATCTGCAAGCACATAATTCACAGATGTGCTGTTAAGGTTGGATAGAGACACTACAGCCGTTGTCGTTGTCGTGAAGCCGCCGCCATCGGCAGCAGCCACTGCAACGGTTTTGCCCTTGTAGGCAATGACAACCGACAGAGGCTGGTGCTCCTGCTCAAGCTCGTCACATGCTGTCTGATAATCTGCAATACCGGATAATGCATCGGTAAGTATGCCGCATTGCCTTATACTGCCGTTTGCATAATACTGCAGTTGTTTGATGTCATCTTTCACTATATTGGCAGGTGCATTTTCGCCAATAAGTCTGAGCATAAGATAAAGAGTGCCCTGCTCGTTCATGCGGAAGAACTCGCCCACATGATAGTTAATGGCATTGATTTCGCCTTGCTTTTTGAAGGCTGCGACATTCGCCTGCCCGTCAACATCCTTTTTCTCCAATCCGTAGTCTGCAAGTTCCTCGGCGTATCTTAACTTGGTCACATAGATTGTGCCGCCATTGGTAGCCTGACTCGATATTGAATCAAACTGACTCGTGTTGTCTGCATTCATCAGGTCCGCAGCGGTGACATTTCTGAGCAGCAGGATGAGTCCGCTTACAGGATCCTCATTCGCAGCCGGTCTTCCAAGTCCGCCGTTGCCCTTGATAAATGTTACGTCATTTAATTTTCCCATTGTTTGTGATTTTTTCTTCTGGTTTAACTTCAGTTGTCTTTTGGTCATTATTTGTGACCTCATGTTTCTTAGAGTCGCTCTGATTGCTCAGAACGTGAGCGTGGGCCTCCGCCTTCGACTGCGTGTTAAAGGCCAGGCCGTCGGTCGTAATCCATTTGCCGTTCTCATATCTTACCGGCGGATTGTTCTTTTTTCCCATTGTTCCTGTTATTTGATGAGTTTGTAAACTATTGTGAGAATTATTAGTATGGTCAAGGCTATCCCTATGCACATAAATGTCTTCTGCCATGACTTCATCTTATATACCGTTTCAGTTTTTTCCACCATTACAGGTTTTTCCTGTATGACAACTGTATCAGTGAGAGGTATGTATATCGTGTCGTGCCGGGTTTTAAACTTTATTTCAAGGCTGTCTGAACGCTGTTTGATATCCGTTGAAACGCCTATGGACTTAATCTCTGTAAGTTCCCTCAGCATCACCTGGTTGCTGCTGTCGCAGCTCAGCAGCATGTTTATCAGCGCCGAATCGGCGGATACCGTTACCGGCACAACCCTTTCCCGGATTATAGTCTGTGTCTTTACAGGCACTTCCTGTATGGGTATGGATTTGCATGATGTGGCCAAAAGCAATATATACAGGACCGATATGACTGTAACCCTATTCATTCGACTTGTCATTATTGGTCTCCTGCCGCCTGATTTCCGCCTTAACAGGGCAGGTGTCAGGCGTCGGACAGTCCGCTATCTTGTCAATTGCACGTGTTAGCCTGCCGTTGGACAGACGCAGCTTCTTTATCTCCGATTCCAGTGGCGTGACCACATTGGTGATTACCATGTCTATCAGCTTCTGGGTGTTGTCAACATTAACACCGGAACTGCTTTTTTTTACCGAGTCTATCTCAGCCTTAAGCTTGTCAACCTCTGCAATATACTTGCGCCGCATAAGCACAACGTTAACCGCCCAGCCGACAATAGGCGTGACAAAAGCTCCGATAATTGCCAGTATTACTTCTGTATCCATAATCAAACCGTTATTTTGTCCTGCATAAGGAATCCGCTCCTTACCTGTTCATAATTTGGCCTCTCTCCGGTCTCATACTCCATCATGGCTTCCACTATACTGAAGACGGACAGTCCTGATTTGCTCGTCAGCTGGAGATGGCGGTCAACCTTGGCCCTGCGTTCAACAAAGTCAATGTACCGCCCGGTATTGTTTTCGCTGACGGGTGCCCACCTTCCAATTATCTTCTCAAGTGTGTTGACACCTTTTGAAATGTATGTGGCTATAATGACGAATGCGGCCCTGTAGCCATATTCCATGCTCTCAAACTGTTTGAAGGCTTTGTCTGTGCTCTGCACCTCGCCTTTAAACCTGTCCTTGCTGCGACGTATATTCAGCGGATTGTTGTTTCTGATTCCTCTTGCTGCCATTTTTTAAAAAACGGGGCAGCTACTTGCGCTGTCACCTGTGTTCACTGTCCCGAAAAAAACCATTCCTATGAAAAAGCTCTGAAAAGTCTCCGGTTCATTTATTCCCCTGCCTGGCTGATTGGCACCGTAACAGTGTCACCTGTAGCAAGGTCTTTTAATGTCAGTGTGCCGGTCCTTGCAGTATCGCCAGAACCGTTGTTCGCTGTTGCGGTTACAGTTACAGTGTTGCCGGACTTGGACTTGCTGAATCCGGTTCCTGTTATTGATGCAACGTAATTGCTTGAACATCCGACTTCAACAACCTGGCTGCCGCCGGTATTTGCAAACTCTATCTCTGTTGGTTCCGCTATGATTGACGGAGTTGCCTCCACAGCGGGAGCACTGACAATCGCACCTATACATTCGTTCTTAAGCGGCAGACAGATATTATAAGTGCGGAACGCAACAAGGTTGCGCTGGTACAATGGATCTGTCGATGACGGACTCATGTATGCCTTTGTGCTTCCATCAGCCTTCATCATTCGGGGTGCGTAAAATGCAACTGATGCCTGCTTGTAACCCGTGGTGCTTCCGCCAAAGGATATCTTGGTAAGCTCGCTGGTGTTGTAAAACGGACATTCGTTGTATTCATAGACCTCAAACCCGTAAAGATTGGAAATCTTGCCCGATGTATAGTTATAATACTGGTCTGCAAACTTCTGGTCAGACTCAAGCAGATCATTAACATGGTCACTGCAGAGGACTAAGACACGGCCTGTCACAGGCACTTTCTGCACATCAAATGCCTTTTTCAGCATTATGATATCATGGCGGGTTATCTTGCGTCTTGTGTTGCCGCTGTCGTTGTCGCCAGTGGTGAGCAATACAGGTGTGTTTGCCGTATTGCCTGATGGTGCAAGAGAATGTATTGCCTTGGTGTAAATCCTGATGTTAAGCGCATCACGGTGACGTTCTATCACTGACGACATCTTGTCGTAGCTCAGTGCGTAGAGTTCGTCGTCCGTTACTGGCGTCGGCTTGGTCTGGAACTTGTCAAGCGAAAATGTTTTGTCACTGTCAGTCAGTGCCTGAATATCCAAAGGATATGTCGTGTTGTTTATAAGGACATCCGGATCAAGACCTATGTCAACCATGTGTATCACATCGTTGTTGGCGTACTGGCTGTAATTCCTTATCTTGTTGTACCAGCCGAGTTTTGCCGCTTCATCACGCAGCGCCTTGATCATATACCCCGTCCATACCTCAGTGTATAATCCGGCTCTAAGCACCCCATGAGGCGCAAGACCACCCACAACACCCAACACATTAAGTGCCACCATTCCTGTCCATGGTGCAAATCCGGCTGCCACAGCTATCGTGGAACCGAATAGGCAGTTAATGAAAACCGCCATTAAAAAAGTGAAAATCTTCTTCATGCTTTGATTAATTAAATTCTGGTTCTATGCCAAACTCACTGCGGTAAAGTTCGCAATAAACTGTGCGGTCGTTGTCACGCAGCTCCTTAAGTTCTTTCTCATCCATTTCCGAGAACTTCTTCTGCCCCGGTGCTGATGCATGGTGCCCGATAACATCTGTAGGCTTTACAGCAGGATTCATGCATGACAGTGTTTCAGTCAGGCTGTCAACGCCGACCTTTGAGCCAAGCTCAACGAAGTGCTGCTTTTTGTCAACAGTGATTTTGCCCGCTTTGACCGCAGCGTCAACGAGGGTGGTTATTGCCCTCTTTTCCCGGGCGGCTTTTTCAGCCTCCATCTGGCGCAATTTTTCCTCCAACTCCCTGATGCGGCTGTTGGCCGCCTCATCTTTTCCCTGGTTCATGGCATTTAACCTCTCCGTGATTTCAGCTTCGGTTGTGTCTTCCTTCATCCCCAGGATTCTTGCAATTTCTTTTACATCCATACTTGTGTTTTTTGAGTCATTATTAATAAGTCCGACTGCACACTGGCCGCCGGCACTGAGTTCCATTATGTGCCCTTCCTGGTCATACAGCGCTACAGCATTGGCATTATAGAGATATTGGCATCACATCTCATAGAGCCTTCTTCCAAGTTACCATCGCAAACTCCTGCATAACGAACGATATCACGAAGTTCTTCCATATAAGCTCTTGCCTCTTGAGGACTCCTCATATCAGGCTCAGATACGATTTCTAATAACGGGGTGCCGGCTCTG
>CALFIZ010000195.1 GCA_937877575.1 uncultured Marinilabiliales bacterium
GTATAAAAAGCAACATTCTGCTAAAGAGTCGGCTGCGGGGTTGCAATATACAGCCGATGCGGTCACGCCTTTGCTTCCGGCCATAAACCCGACTGTCGAATACGATTTGGCCGTGAGTTTCCTCCAACCGCACAACATTGTCCGCGACAAGGTGCGGGCCAAGAAAAAAGCATGTTGGATTCATACGGATTATTCTGTTGTGGACGTCAACGTGGAAGACGAATTGCCTGTCTGGAGCGCATTCAACTATATAATGTCTATCTCCGATGATGTGACCAAGACTTTCCTACAAACATTTCCGACACTGGAAAATAAGGTCGTGTTGATGGAAAACATCCTTTCTCCCACGTTTGTGCGCCAGCGTGCCGAGGAGTTTGATGCCTCAAGCGAACTGGCCGGTTACTCGGGGGTAAAGTCTTAAATATCATTACAATAGGAAGATTCTGCTATCAAAAGAATCTTGAAAACATTCCGGAAATATTGAAAGAGATGATACGTTTACTCTCGGTTGGCAGGTTTTCACACGCAAAGAATTATGACAATGTACCGGATATCAGTCGTTGCATGGTCGAAACAGGTGCTGTTGATTTCCGTTGGTTCATAATTGGCTATGGACCCGATGAGCAATTAATCCGCTCCAAGATGGCCGAAGCCGGCATGGAAGACCATGTCATCATTCTTGGGAAGCGATTGAATCCTTATCCTTACATCAAGGCCTGCGATATTTATGTGCAACCCTCGCGCTATGAGGGCAAATCGGTAACCGTGCGCGAGGCACAGATGCTTTTCAAGCCTGTTGTTGTAACCAACTATCCGACCGCTTCTTCGCAAATCAAGGATGGCAAGGACGGCGTGATTGTTCCGATGGACAACCAAGGCTGCGCGGAAGGCATTGTCAATTTGATTAGGGACAAAGCCAAACAAGAGGAAATCATAGAATACCTCAAGACCCATGACTATGGGAATGAGGCGGAGGTGGAAAAATTATATGAAATGTTATAGTATTATATGGGGTTGATACAAAAGTTCCTTTTCAAGTATATTCACGACAATTGGAATATAGTCATAGCTGACATTGGTGATGATTTGTCTCCCTTGAATATCAAGTGGATGAAACATGAGTATAAAGACCGATGGTTTGCTGACCCGTTTTTTGTCGGCAAAACAAAGGATGCTTATATTATCCTTGTGGAAGAGTTTGTTCGTGATGCTTGTAAAGGCAGGTTGGCGCGTCTGACGGTTGACATAGAGGATTGTCGATTGCTGAAGAATGAAACCATCTTGGATTTGCCTACAAGGTTGTCATTCCCCAATATAATCATTGTCGATGAAAAGACCTATATTTATCCGGAAAATGCCCCTTCAGGTAATACAAAATACTATGAATATGATACAATATTAAGGAGTCCACGGTTATTGTCAGATCTTCCTTTGATAGATGCTGTTATCTATAGGCATGAAGATAAATTTTACTTGCTATATACTTTAGTGAAAGACTGTAACGGCAATGTGTTACATGTTGCGGTAGCTGACAGTGTATTTGGTGAATACAAGCCAATTCAGGAGATAACATTTGCTGATAATGTTGCCCGGCGTGCCGGCAATGTCTTCCAATGGAAAGGTCGTTCAATAAGTCCCGCTCAAGTGAATAACAATCGTTATGGCGAGGGGATATCGTTTCAAGAGATTGCAATTGAAAACGGATTGGTCTCATTGCGGGAAATCAAGAGGATTTTTCCCTCGTGGCATGAATACGATAAAGCATTTCATACTTATAATGTTTCAGGCAATAAGGTGGTGATAGATGGTGTTAGGATAGGTTGGCCCACAATCAGCAGAAGCTATACAAAACTGCGAAATACTTGTGCTATCAGAAAATAGGTGTATGTTGTTGATTATAAATGTTATATAAATTATTATGTCAACAATAAAATTTGATTGCAGATGGACATCGGAAGTGGATGACCAATTTGTTAAGGATTGGACTTATGTTGTGAGGTCGGTTTTTGGAGGATTTAGTGATGGGTTTATAAAAAGAAAGTATTTTGAGAATATCTTTGGTCTTTCTGTTATGGTTGTCGCATATATGGATAATCAACCTGTTGGAGCCGATGCATTATGGTGAAGAATCATAGAATACCTCAAGACCCACGACTATGGGAATGAGACAGAGGAGCAAAAACCATATAAATATTATTTGATATGACAAAGCAAAGGATTCTATATCTGGATGTGATTCGGATAATAGCATGTTGCATGATTGTACTCATGCATTCGCCACATCCACAGGCTGGAAATCCAAATTATGTTGTGGTACTCATTAGTTTTCTGTCAGCGGCTTTTTTATGTTTGTTCTTTATGGTGAGTGGTGCGTTGTTGCTTCCTGTGGAGATGCCGACTTTTGAATTTCTTCGCAAACGTATCGGAAAAGTGGTGTTTCCAACATTGTTTTGGGTTTTATTCTATCTGGTCGTCCAATATTTTTGGAATGAAAAATCTTTGAGTGAAATTGGGAGAGCTATGTTTTCCATTCCGTTTTCACCTCAAGGAAACGGCGTGCTTTGGTTTATGTACACTTTGATCGGTTTGTATCTGCTTGCTCCTGTCATTTCACCATTTTTAGCCCGTTCAAGCGAAAAAGAAATCCGTTTCTACCTGATACTATGGTGTGTGACTTTGTGTTATCCATGGCTGAAGGATTGGTTGGGGATAAACGAGGCGCCGACAGGCATTTTGTATTATTTTACTGGTTATGCGGGCTATTTTGTCCTTGGATATTACATGAAAACATATGAACACAAAATACATCCCATAATTTCGCTTTTACTTATCGTTGTTCCCGTAATTGCTTTGGCAGTCTTCCGGTCGTTTTTGGTACTTGAGCATCTTTGTATTGAAAATGTCCATAGGTTGGTTTAATTTAATCAGGTCGATATGCGATAAATTGAACAATTGGTTGATGGAAAAACAATCCAGGTACAATTTTTTGGTGACATTCAGCAACTGTTCTTTTGGTATTTATCTGATACACATTTTCATCATGAGGTATATTCTATGGCATATTGATTTCATCGTATTTGGGCTTGGTGGCATAGGACAAATCGTGATGACATGGTTGCTTACTATTTCCATTAGTTTTTTGCTCACTTATGCCATATCGTATTTGCCTTTTTCGGAATACATTATAGGTTTTCATCATAAACAGAAAAAATGATAACTAAAATAATCCATTATTGTTGGTTCGGGCGCAATCCTTTGCCTGAATCTGCGCAAAAATGCATCGCCTCATGGCGGAAGTTCTTTCCCGATTATGAAATCAAGGAATGGAATGAGGACAACTTTGATGTAAACATTGTTCCTTATACTGCGGAGGCCTATTCAGTAAAAAAATACGCCTTTGTGAGCGACTATGCTCGTTTCTGGATATTGTATAATTATGGCGGCTTGTATTTTGACACCGACGTGGAGGTCATCAAGCCAATGGAAGATATTATAGAGCGCGGTCCGTTTATGGGTATTGAAGTGGAATCCAAAGATACTGACAATGGTCCAAGTATGCCTATGGTTGCGCCAGGACTTGCATTAGGTGCTGAACCGCAAATGGAGTTTTATGACAATGTAATCCAATACTACAATAAACTCCATTTTTTGAATAAGGCTTTAAATCCGAATATGATTACAGTTGTAAAACATGTAACCAGTGTATTGGAGGAAAATGGACTTCAGGCAACTAATGAACTGCAGAATGTATCAGGTATCTGGATTTATCCCCGAGATTATTTCAATCCTTTGGATAGTCTTACTGGAAGACTGAAACTTACGGAAAACACCCGCTCCATCCATTGGTACATGAACTCGTGGAGCGACACCTCAAAGTTCTACAAATGGCTCTCAAAGATGTCGCATCGTTTTTTTGGAGTGAATGGTCTTAACTGGCTGAAAAAAATAATTCACAAGTAAAATGTTGGGTTTTACAGCAGCTTTTGTCAGGGATTTCTATTTTATCCTGATGTTGGTTCTGACATTGATGGAATGCATTAAATTGATGTCAGTCAGGGAAATCGAATATAAAAAGAACAAGAATTTGTCAATAACTGGACTGCTGCTGACCCTTTTTCTCATTTTCTTCTTGGGATTACGTCCTGCAAGTGGAAGAATATTCATTGATATGACAATGTATATTTGGTCATATACACATAATTTCACAAGTTCAGATCCTTTTTTTAATTTTCTGTCCCATTTCTTCAACAGTCTTGGCGTGTCAGCTACAGGTTGGTTATTATTTATAGAAACAGTATATATAGGTTGTACATATTTGGCAGTTACGAGACTGTTTAAAAGTTATCAATATGTGGCGCTTTTGTTTGTGTACACTGCCTTTTCATTTTTTTCATTTGGTGTAAACGGTATGCGAAATGGTATGGCTGCAAGCATAATGTTGTTGTCATTTTCTTATTTAATAACTCGTAAACCCAAAGATATAATATTTGGAATCATATTGGGTCTTGCTTCGGTTGGAACACATAAGGCAATGTTGCTGCCGTTTGTCTGTTCGTTGCTGTCATTGTTTGTCATAAAACGCTTACGAACAGCTGTCATAATTTACATGATATCAATAGTAATCTCACTCATTTTCGGTGGGGCAATCTCGGAAATCGTTTCCTCACTGGCTGTTTTAGGTGAAGACGAGAAATTGTATGGCTACTTGAATCCTGATGAAACATTTCAAGACAGAGTCGGTTTCAGGTGGGACTTTCTAATATATAGTGTTGTCCCGATAATATTGGGTTATTATGTTGAACAAAAGGAATTTAGTGAAAAGGAGAGTAAAATAAATAAACGTTATCTGTTTCTATTAAATACATATATACTTGCAAATTCTTTTTGGGTTATAGTTATAAGGGCATATCAGTCTAACCGATTTGCATATTTAAGCTGGTTTATATATGGCTTGGTTCTTTCATACCCACTGATAAAACTAAAATGGAAGAACAAAAACAGGAAAATAGCACTTGCATTGTTTGGTCAGGAAGCATTCACCATGTTAATGTTCCTTATGGGCAGATAAACGCATATAAAAGATTATGAAATACAGGATTTCCGTGCTGATGGGCATATATAACTGCGCCGACACACTGGTGGAGGCTCTTGATTCTTTGTATTCACAGACATATCAGGATTTTAAGATAATTCTTTGTGAGGATGGCAGTAAGGATAACACATATAATGTTGCTGAAGAATATGCAAAGAAACATGATAATATTTTATTGCTTAGAAATCCTAAAAACATGGGGCTCAATTATTCTTTGAATGTCTGTCTTGACCATGCCGATACGGAATATTGTGCACGCATGGACGGTGATGACATTTCCTTGCCGCATAGATTCAAAGAGGAAATAGATTTTCTTGATTCTCATCCTGAATATGATATCGTCAGCGGTCCAATGCAGTATTTTGATGAAAACGGAGTCTTTATGACAGGACACGGGAAGGGCGAAGTCACAAAAATGGATTTTATCAAGGGCTCACCTTTCTGTCATGCACCATGCATGGTCAGGACCGAGGCATATAAAGCTGTAGGGGGTTATACTGTCGATAAAAGATTGCTTAGGGTTGAGGATTATCATTTATGGTTTAAAATGTATGCGGCAGGATATAAAGGATATATGCTTCCAGAACCTGTTTATGCCATGCGGGATGACCGGAATGCCATAGCAAGAAGAAACTTCAAAGGCAAATTACATCAGGCATACGTTATGTATATTGGCTTTAAGATGCTTAAAATGCCATTATGGTGTTATGTCTTTTGTTTGAGACCCATTGCCGTTGGATTGCTTCCGACTTCAGTTTATTCATATTTGCACAAAAACAAAAAAAGATGAAAAGAAAAATATGTTTTGTGGTTTCGTATCCAGGGACTGCCCGTGCTTTTTTGAAAACACCGATGCAAAAGTTGTCTCCGGAATATGACATTTATCTGGTTGCGAACACAAACGGAAGTGATATGATGTCCGATTTGCCTATTAAGGAACTTAAGGATGTCGGAATAGAGCGAAGACCTAAATTGTTTGCGGATTTAAAAGCCTTAAGGCAACTTTACAGATATTTCAAAAAAAATGGTTTTTATGCCGTTCATTCCTATACATTAAAAGCTTCATTGCTGACTGCGATTGCAGGCAAATGGGCCGGTGTCCCTAAAAGAATCCGAAACTTCTCAGGGCAGTTGTGGTGTAATATGACCGGATTCAAACGAAAGTTTTATAAAGCCATTGAACATATAATTGTCCGTCGTGACAACTACTTTATGGTTGACTGCAATTCCCAGAGACAATATCTTATAGACGAAGGTATTCTGAAAAGTCCGGATCAGGCATATATACCGGCAAATGGTTCAGTCTGCGGAATAGACATCAATAAATTTGATAAACAAGAAAGAGATTGGAATTTTAGAAGAAATTACGCAGCGGATAATGAAAAAATAATTTTAGGTAGAAAAGAAATATATGAAAATAACGACTATAAAATGTATATGAAATATTATAATGAGTTATCGTTTATAATATTGAAGATTAATAAAAAATATGCTGAATACACTAATACATCAAAACATAATTGCCATAAATAAGGAGTTAATAATGAAAGTAATAAGTGGAACATTAAAAGGAAGAAATATTTATGGATATGATATTGATGGAACTAGACCAACGATGGATAGAGTAAAAGAAAGTTTATTTGCTATGATTCAAGACTATCTTAAAGATGCTATCGTCTTGGATTTATTTGCTGGAAGTGGTGGGTTAGGTATTGAAGCCTTATCAAATGGAGCCAAGTCTTGTTATTTCATCGACCACAACGAGGAAGTAGTTAAAGTATTAAATAAAAATATTAGTAATTTAAATATCAG
>CALFIZ010000196.1 GCA_937877575.1 uncultured Marinilabiliales bacterium
GCCGGTTTCGTCTGTGCCGGCCTGCGGCCCGTGATTGTAGAAATGTTCCATCGACAAACGCCAGTGAGCGCCGGGCGACTTCAGACGCGGTATAACAGTTCCGCGACCTGTACCTGCTGAAAGAAACCTGCCCACCTCCCGTGTATCACCGATTGTAGCCGAAAGTCCGATACGACGCGGGTTTACGCCTGCAAGACGAGCGAGCCTTTCGATTATGCACAACGTCTGTCCGCCACGGTCGCCACGCAAAAAGGAATGGATTTCATCGATGACGACAAAACGCAAATCGCCGAACAGATGCGGTATGTCGGCATGCTTGTGAAGAAGCATGGCCTCAAGGGATTCCGGGGTTATCTGAAGAATACCTGAGGGAT
The DNA here is from genome assembly GCA_937877575.1 of uncultured Marinilabiliales bacterium. Lineage (GTDB taxonomy): Bacteria > Bacteroidota > Bacteroidia > Bacteroidales > BM520 > RGIG7150. The sequence goes on from CALFIZ010000196.1 coordinate 375, forward strand.
GCCGCATCAGCTTGCGTTTCTGGCTCTGCGACACGTCGCCATGCCAGTGCCATACCTGAACCCCACCTTCCTCGCAGATGTCGTTCAGGCGGATGAACTGGTCGTTGATGAGAGCTTTAAGCGGTGCTATGTACAGACATCCGACCGATGTGGGCGGGTCTTCCAGCATAAGAGTTATAATCGGGAAGAAAGCAGCCTCCGTCTTACCGGAAGCCGTTGAGGCTGAGAGCAATACATTTGAATCCGTGTTAAAAATCGCATCCCCTGCCGCTGACTGTATTGCCCTTAACTGCTCCCAGCCGCTCTGATAAACATATTGTTGGATAAATGGCGAATATCGTGAAAAAACATCCATTTCTGAAGCATGAATTAAATTGTGAAATCAGCGAAACCGACATCTATGGCTTTATCTTCCAATTCCGGCCTTGCGTATGAGAAGGCATCGCTCTGAAGCAGCGTTTTCACGTCACGGTCAGGATTTTGATAGAGAATGTCAAGCAATTCAATAAAGTCACGTATGATTTCCCTCGGAGTGATGTTAGTATCGGCACCGATGCGTCCATACTCGATTCTGATGAAATCGGCAAGGTCGTTGTCGGTAAGTTTGGTCTCATAGCCATAAAGACTGCTGTGGAGACCGGCAAGTTTTTCCGACAGCACCAGCATTTCCTCGTTTGTCAATGGTTGAAGCCTTATGACCGGTGCAAGCATGTCCTCATCACCCTGCATAGAAAATTTGCCTTCCTGAAGACGGGAACGCAAAGCCTCATAACTGTATATGCCGCGGCGTGTATCCTCAACGCACTGCGGTGTTCCGCACATTATCGTACCAATATATCGGGCTTTCCCCTGCAGGGCGTCGTTGTACATCGTAAGAATTTTCTCATAGTTGTACTGGCGCGTTATCGCATTAGGTATCTTGTAAATGTTGACCAGCTCATCCACAAGCACTATGAGTCCGCTATAGCCCGCCTGCCGGAAGAAATAGGCAAAGAGCTTAAGATACTCATACCAGTCGTCATCGCTTATAATCACATTCACACCAAGTTCCTGACGTGCCTCTGTCTTGGTGGAATATTCGCCGCGGAACCATTTCAACACCTTACCCTTCATGTCATCATCATCATTGATGAAAGCATTGTAATATATCGAGAGAAGCCGTGCAAAATCGAAGCCATGGACAAGTTCCTGCATTGAACGTATGACAGCGTAAATCTGCTGTACAACCCTCTGCCCGAATTCAGCCGAGTCGGGATTCAGACCGGTAAGTTCAGCCGTCTCAGTCTGAACCGAATTTATCCATTTGTCGAGAATCATGGTTAGTGCTCCGCCTTCAGGTTTTGTCTTCACGCTGAGATTGCTGATAAGTTCGCGGTAGGTCGCCAGTCCCTGTCCGTGAGTCCCCTGCAGTCTGCGTTCCGGTGAAAGGTCGGCATCCACGACAGCAAAACCTCTGTCCATCACGTAGTTGCGAATAATCTGAAGCAGAAACGACTTGCCGCTGCCGTATTTTCCGACTATGAACCGGAAAGACGCACCGCCTTCGCTGATAATATCCACATCGTGCAGCAGCGCTTCTATTTCCTTTCGCCTGCCGACGGTAATGTAAGGCAGTCCTACACGCGGCACCACCCCACCCTTCAAAGAGTTCAGCACCGTCTGCGCAATGCGCCGCGGTATCTTCTGTATATTATCTTTTGTCATAATAAGCCAATAATTTCATCTTTATAATCTTCCAAAATTTCAGGACCGGTGCCATCATCAACTATGACGGTATCCTGGAATTCATCCATCAACTTTTCATTTATTCCATCAATCATCACACCTTCAGGAATATGTTTCTCCCTGAGAAAACTCTTCCAGCTGCCGCCATTCAGCAGAAGATGCACAAATGCGGTCTCATCTTCGTCAAGAACAGTATCGGACACCGCATCAACGGACGGCTCTTCATTGTCGGAAGAGTTATCATAAACAATCGCAACATTCTGATTTTCAATCTTATCATCTTCGGTGAGCATAGCATCGCGGATGACATCGGCATCAGAGCGTATGGCATCGAGCTTTGATAAATCTATTTCTATCTTAGGCCTTGCAGCTTCTTCTTTTTCACGCACATACCCGTCGATCACATCCCGGATTAGAGATTCCGTTTCCGCATCATCAATACGCTTTAAGGTTTGGGTGCCACAATGGAACTTCATTCTGATTATACGGTCGGTTTCATGCATAATCATTCCAAGTTTGTCTTCGTTCCGGCGGATGATTTTCCCCTGAAAGCCGAAAACCGACCATAAGCCGTTATTGCAGCAGTAATGGCGTACCGGACTCACTTCAAAAATCCGCTGCGCAGGAGGATTAGGGTTATAAAAGACTGCTCCTGAAAACATCGTGCAAGGCACCCGCTGTCTCGCTCCAAAGCATACGTTCACGATATTCTTGTGTTCACGGGCTTCAACAACAGGTATTGCATGACGCATGACACGGACTGTGATTTTGCGATAATCTTCGGGCATTTTCACGTAAGCTTTTGACTTTTCGGCATTATACGTCGAAATCCGGCTCAGCACATCAAAAAACAGATCATCATCAATATTCCTGTAGTCGGAAAGGGCTGTAATATCCCTGTCAGATTGAATCACCTTACTGAAGTATTTGCCGCATTTGTCTGAGAGGTTATAATACACGATGTAGTCGCATATCCAATATTTGAGATAAACTGAAACCCTCGGCTCGCTTATTCTGTACGACTCAAAGAGTTCATCAAGCAGTTCATATCCTTCTTCCGGATTTTTCACACCGACATTCATCAGAAGTTCATAGATATAGACAAAAAGGTATGAAACCGGAACTTCAGGACGAAGGCCGAGTCGCAGCATCTTTCTGATTGTGAAGTAGCTGCGCATTTGAGCCGCATTCATGTCCTGATACGTAGGGTAATATCTTGAGAAAGCGACTATTTCGGCATCATCCTTGAAATCTTCCATGAACTTTGCCTGCCGGTAGAATGACTTGTTGCGCGTAAACGACCAGTTGTCTTCGTTTGTCATGTCAACCAGCCTGCGTATCATTTCAGGGGTTTCATCATCAAAATCGGAATAAAGTTTTATGAAAGGAATCATTTCCGGACTGTGCGGTTCTTCAGGAGGCACGAAATCCCAGAGGCCGTACCGGTCATCCGATGGGACGGCATTCTTTGTTAGCGGTCTGTCTGTATAAGCATCCGAAGAATTCATAACGCAAATGTACAAATTAATATGCAATTGGTGACAAAAACATTTCTATCTTTACCAAGAACCTTATTCTTTTTGGCATTGGTATTGAAAAAAAGTGTATTTTTGCAGTTGGAAAATATAACAATACATCATAAAACATATATAAACAACAATAAATATATCTCTAAATATCGATTGACTTATGAGTAAGACCACAATGGGTACACGGTTGCCACGTAAGTTGGAGGCACATCTGCAGACGGTTGGCGAACAGATAAGGCTGGCGCGCCTGCGTCGCGACCTCAGCATAGCACAGGTGGCAGAAAGGGCTACCTGCTCTCCCCTGACGGTCACCCGCGTAGAGAAAGGGAGCCCTACTGTGGCTATGGGCATCTACCTACGCATCCTGTACGCCCTTCAGCTGGAGGATGACATCCTCATGCTGGCACAGAAAGACGAGCTTGGGCGCACCTTGCAGGATCTCTCGCTGAAACATCGCGAAAGAGCCTCGAAGAAAGCGTCGCCATCGAAGACGGCAGTCACCAATCACTAATCGCCATTCACTCATCATGCAGAGACTTTACGTATATGCCTGTTTCGACTGGTTGCCGTCGCCCTTGCCGATGGGGGTACTCGGCTACGAGAGCCTTCGTGGCACCGACTCCTACTCGTTTTGCTATGCCGACGACTGGCTGCGACGCTACGGTGCACTCTTCATCAGTGCCGACATAAGGAACTATCCCGGTATGCAGTACACCTTGCCGGGACGTGACATCTTCGGCTGCTTTGCCGATGCCCTGCCCGACCGGTGGGGACGGCTGCTGGTATCCCGTCGCGAACAGATCCTCGCTGCCGAACAGCAAAGGCCGCTACGACGGCTCACATCGTTCGACTACCTGACCGGCATTGATGACTACTCACGCATGGGTGCCTTGCGATTCAAAACATCGCCCGACGGGGACTATATCAATGTTGACGATCGGTTGCGCATTCCTCCGCTGGCCGACATCAAGGCACTTGTGGCAGCAAGCCACGAAGTGGAACGCTGCGAGGAGCGAAACATGCTCCCGGAGAAACGGTGGATACAACAGCTCGTCAATCCGGGGTCCTCGCTTGGTGGCGCTCGCCCCAAAGCCAGTGTCCTCGATGCCGAAGGCAGACTTTGCGTCGCCAAGTTCCCGTCGCGCAATGACGACTACGACGTGGCCTTGTGGGAGCATCTGTGCCACCTGCTTGCTGACAAGGCCGGTATTGACGCTGCTGTCACCTCTGTCGTTTCCGCTGGCGACCGTTACCATGTCCTGCTTTCGCGCCGCTTCGACCGTACCGACGACGGACGTCGTCACCATTTTGCCTCAGCGATGACGCTGCTGGGTCTCTCCGACGGATGCAATGCCGCCACCGGTAACGGATATGTTGACATCGTTGACTTCATCGTGCAGCACTGCTGTGACGTGGAATGCAACCTCCACCAGCTGTACCGCCGTGTGGCGTTCAACATCGCCGTAGGCAACAGCGACGACCATTTCCGCAACCACGGCTTCCTGCTCACGCCACGTGGGTGGACCCTCTCGCCGGCCTACGACATCAACCCCACCCATAGAGCCTCGCAGAGCCTGCTCATCAACCGCAACACTGCAGCTGCCGACCTGCAGCTGCTGCTGGAATCGTCGGACGACTACATGATTCCCCGCAACGAGGCTACAGCCATCATCCGCGACGTGTCCCAAGCCGTAGCGACCTGGCAGACAGTGGCTCGGCACCTGAATGTCGCCCCTCGCGAAGCGGATTATTTCCGCGAAATCTTTACCCGCCAGCCTTGCATCTGACCGTCACCAGCCAACTACCATTTCTTAGGGAATCCTCATAACCAATCCCCCTCCTGCGGCCGTCGCGGCTGCCGCAATGCGACAGCCCTACAATGGAATCGATGTCACCCCGTGGCTGCCGCAATGCGACAAATGGGACGGCTGCCGCAATGCGACAGCCCTACAATGGGATATTTCCCAATTTGTCTGTGTTGAAATCGGAATTTTTATGTAAATTTGCTGTTTCAATCATACATGCTGATATGAAGAAAGTTAAAATCACGGTTATGTGCCGGACACAATATCCGGAGTTGTCGCACATTTATGAAAATCCTATAGAACATCCCTGCGATATGGTTGACGGGATGACGTATGTGTCAGCAGATGCGCAGAAGCCGGAAGGTTTGTGCGACAGTGCCTGGAGCTCCATGCGTGAGTTTGTGGAGACACTGGCTGCCGGCGGCGGCGATTTCTTCGACGGCTGGATGAAGAATCCTCACTCCGCGATGATTTCCTGCAATGACGGCTTCAGACCGGTGTCGTTTTTAATAGAGACGGTGGAGGACTGATGCGGGCCACGCATCTTCAGGGTGCTGAGCAAACCGCAGGCCGCTTCGATATCAAGGCCGCGTGAAGCACGGATGGTGGTGGAAAACCCCTTATTGCTCAACTTGTCACGAAATGCCCTTACAACCTCCATATCGGCAGTCTGATATTCATCGCCGGGAACACTGTGATACTGAATGAGATTTATAAGGCATCTCATACCGTTAAGGACCTTGCATAAGCCCTTTATGTGTCTGTC
>CALFIZ010000197.1 GCA_937877575.1 uncultured Marinilabiliales bacterium
GTTATGTCGCCATCACTTTTGATACCGCTGCAGTATGAAGGGTCGTATCCTGAACCATATTCTTCGAGAACTGTTGCACCGGATGAGGTTATGGTAAAGTCACCACCTGAAATATTGGTGTACCCGTTTGAAGAAATACCCTTTGACATGTTGCCGGAGTGGTTGATTTCGATGTCACCGCCTGAAATGATAACACCTATGTCAGCCTTAATGCCTTTACCGTCTTCAGATGTCGAATTGATGTTTATGCTTCCGTCAGTGATGTTGATGATACCGTTGCAGGAAAGGCCGTTGGCACCGGTATTGCTGAGGGTGAGGTTGATGACACTGTTGTTGTTGACGTAAATTGCGCTGTCGGATTTGATGGCTTTGGTTTCAGCACCGGTGGTGGTTATGACTGATTCACCGCCATTGAAATAGATGTCGTAAGCTGCTTTCAGTCCTTTTACATCTTCTGCGGATGTAGTCAGATTAATAGTGCCGCCGTTGATGTAAATGTTGTTGCCGCAGTCAACGCCGTCACCTGTGCTTTCGAGTACCACGAGATTGCCGTCACCTGAAAGTGTGAAATCGCCGTCCAAGTGCAGACCGTCGCTTGCAGTCTCGTTAATCTGTACAGTGCCTGATGAAATGGTGATATTACCGGTTGCTTTGACAGCATGTTTCTTCATACCGGAAATCTGAATTTCACCAGTACCAGCGTAGAAATAGAGGGAACCTTCGGCTGTAATGGCAGCATTTTTGCCGCTTGTGCCGTCTGACAGCACTGATGTGCCGTTAAGAGTGATGTATGCATCTGCTGCTTCTTCGATTTTGAGTACAGGACCTGATGAAGTATGGGTTAATTCAAGCGAATTAAAAATCAAATACATGTTCTCAGTGCCTGTAAAATCAAGTGATCCGTTGGGACAACTGCCGCTGATGGAAAAAGTCGTGTTGGGCCTGTTGTTCCCTATTATGACGTCTGTGCCATCGATTGTGATGGTAATGCCTTCATCGGAATAAGGGTTGGTGACAGTCACACTGCTGCTTGAAAACTCAATTGTGACAGCATCGGAACTTACGCTGGCCATACCGAATGTCAAACTGTCGATTTGGCTCAGCAGGTAGGATATTTGCCCACTGTTTAAATTGAATATCGCACTTGCCGGCGTGTTTGCGAATTTTATGCTGTTGATGTTTGAAACAGCCTGGTTGGCAAGTGTATCTCCTGAATTGTGCAAGTATATGTATCTTACTTCATCCTGTGCATTCGCAAAAAGGATGAAAAATATGCAACTCAGCGATAAAAATATTTTTCTCATAGTTTCAAAAGTTTTTGAATTGTATTGTCTATTTTAATGAAATAAATTCCCTTCGCCAGGGAGGAAATGTCAATGACATCATTGTTCATGACATCTGTGTTAATGATGGCATGACCGTCCATTGCATAAATTGTCAATGTTTTATTGTGTTCTATGCCACTGATTGTTAATGAATTATATGCCGGATTTGGGAAAATGCTTATATCTGCGGATTTATTGTTTCCAATGCCTTCTGTCTGCTGAAAGATAATCTTTCTTATGTCATCAATGTCAATTTCAGTCGTTCCGTTAACAGCATTGATGACAATGGTGTTTTCACCGTTGAAGGTGATGTCGTTGTCATCCGTAAGGCTGAATACTTCTTGATTGCCATCATTGTATATGACGTTTATGTTGACATATATATTCATCGGTGACAATGGGCTAAGCCCGATAGTCTGACTGAAGGCAGAGCCTGCCATAAGTATCAGTCCAATCGTAAGCATTAATCTGATAAAGGGTTTCTTCTGCATTTCCATTAGTTGTTTTTAACCGCATATATAATGTTTACTATACCCGTTATATCCAATACGTTAATGATACCGTCGCCATTGACATCGGCATTTTCGAATACGAACGGGGCAGCTGAACCATTCATAATATAGTTGATAACAGCAACTATATCAGTGATATTAACAATTCCATCATTATTGGCATCGCCGAGAAGACTTTCAAGATTAATAATGGTGATTTCAAAATCAGCTTCTTCAGAGTTACCGGTGATTTCTGAAGTGGCTGTGATTGCGAATGGTAAGGTCTCATTGACTTCAAAGCCCGATTCAGGAACGGAAACGAGCAGGCAGCCTTCAACGGATTCGTTCGCCCCCAAAGTCAGGGTTGTGGTTTGAACTCCGTCAACATAGAATACACCGGTGATTTCACCGGCAGTTTGTGTTAAATTTATTGCATCTTCTGCCGTACCATTGTTAGATACTTTGAATCGCAGGGTTACGTCACTGTCCAGATATGCTGTAGTGTCTGGAGTAAGAGCTTCTAATTGTAGAACAGGATTCAATTCGGTTTCCTCAAATAGAATTTTCCTGATATCATCAATGGGAATCTCAGTGAGCGTATTGGCAGCATTGATGATGATGGTGTTGTCACCATCGAAATAAATACTATCGTTTCCCTCAGTGAGAGTGAATACAGCCGTCCCTCCACTGACGTAATAAACGGTAGTAGCTACTGTAACTGACTGTGCAAAAGCACTGATTGTCAGAAACATTAAACCTATCATAAGGCTTAGCCGTTTCATAAATGATTTTTTGTACATTTTTATATGTTTTATTTTAAATATAAAGATTTTATTTGTTGGTTTAGTATTTTTTTAGTATAAATTTTTCAGATTTTTATTTTTCCACTCGCCGCTACTGTAGTTTTTAATTGTTACGGTGGCATCAAGGTCGAAAATATGCTCTTCTTTGTTAAGACAATGCTCTGCAAACAATACGATTTCGGGTATCGACTTTATCGGAAGTATTGCCACATCGTGTGCATTACCCTTGAAACGCAGAAATACATACTGATAATTGAATTTCTTAAAGCGTTTCACCAGTTTGTTCGAGCCGAAAAGACCTCTCTTGAAAAATTGTATCTTATTGTAATTAACCACTTTATCATCTGTTCCATGTAAGAACATTGTTGGTGCCGGCTCACGATACTTGTAAACCACAGGTGCATTACTCGTGTATATGCCTCCGGAATATGATATTACCCCTGCAAAACTGAAGTCATCCGGAAGGGTGGAAGTCAGACTGCTGTGGTTGGCATGCAGATAATCGGTTTCAAGAGCGGTGATGGCACCGGCACTGGAACCTATGAGCAGAATGTTGTCAGGGTTGATGCGCAAATCATCGGAATGTCTGATAAGAAAAGCTACTGCCGCTGCACAGTCTTCGGAAGCATCGTTGATAACTTTTTCAAAAACATTGGCAACTTCCAGATAGCCTGTCACCTTATGCCCCTTGAATCCTAACCGATATTCTATTGATGCAACAACGAACCCTTCGTCCGCAAGCTGGGAACAGAAATCTATGGCATATTTGTCATTACGTGCACCAGAGACAAAACCACCCCCGAAAATATATACAAGACATGCGGAATCACTGCGCGGAGTGTCAGGTACGTATATGTCAAGTTTCAAGTCAAGTGTGTCACGTGTGGCGAAGGTAAAAGTCTTATCTTGTGCTGACGCTGATAAGCATAATAATAACAGCAATATAAGTTGTAGTAGGCATTTTTTCATCTTGACCTGAATTATTATTGAATGAATGCTAAAAAATGATTAAACCGCAAATGTAATATGATTTTAAAAAAAATCAACTGTTGATAAACGGTTTTTCAAATTTTTTAAGACTGTTTTTCGTTGCCGGCTCTCGGTTTATATCACAGTTCCTGCTGTCATGACAGCAGTTCAATAGAAGCAATTAACAATTTATGTAAAATGCCGGTCTGCGGTCATTGAATATGTCATCAAGCTCGTCGAATGATTTGTTTCGGCTGATGTTGGTGTCAATGGAAGCCCTTGTTATGGCATCGCCGTCGCTTGCGGCTTGTTGCAATGCTATGCCATGATTGTCGTAAATGACTGATTTACCTGTAAATGTGAGATTTTGTACGGTTCCGTCAGGCAGTTGTCGTGATTCACTGCCATATCTGTTTGAAACTGCAACAAAGACATTGTTTTCCAATGCTCGCGACTTTATGCCGGTTTCCCAATATGGCGTGACCAAGTTGGCAGGACATGTTATTATGTCGGCTCCTTTCAAAGCCAGCGTCCTTGCACTTTCCGGGAACCGCCAGTCGTAACATATCATCATTCCTATCCTGCAGTTCCGGTTTGGATGGTTGAAAACGAAAAAGCCTGTGTCTCCGTACGAGAAACAAAATTTTTCCTTATAGAACAGATGCGTTTTGCGATAAACAATGTATGACTTGTCGGGCATTAATGCAATGGTGGAGTTGTAAAACCTGTCTCCATCTTTTTCAGCAAATCCGGCAATAATCACATTGTCGTTCTTCGCTGAGTAGTCTCCCAGAAAGTCGGCAAATTCAGTTGCCGTAAGCGCCAGACCCTCAACTTCCTTATTGTTGAGAAAAGAATAGCCCGTCGTACACAGTTCTGGCAATATGACTATGTCATCATCAAGGTCTTTGACAAGTGATTCAATCTGCTGGAAATTTTGGGCTATTTTATCAAAAACAGGTGCAAACTGGACTGTCGCAACGGAACAAATATGTTTCATGATATGTTAGGAATAAATACAGGTGCAAAGGTAGCAAAATGAGCCGATTTTTCAAATGCAGTCATAATTTTTGCCCGGGAGGCAGCTTATCAGTCCGTTGAGTTCCATGTCGAGAAGCTCGAATGAAAGTTTGTTGATGGCTATGTCTATTTTTTTTGCTATGAAATCCACATTACAAATTCCGTTTTCCGATATCAGGGAATAGATTGCCTGCTGTGTGGAGTTGAGATGGGATATGTTTTTTGCCTTTTTTGTATTTGTGCCTGTGTCCCAGTTCAAGTTGCTGATAATGTCTGACGCTGAAGTTGTAAGAAATGCTTTGTTGTTGTAAATCAAATTGTTGCATCCAACCGAGAAGGCGTCGTTTATTCTACCCGGAATGGCAAAGACTTCCCGGTTGTAGGAGTTTGCGATATCTGCGGTAAGCACACCGTTGCCGGTCGTTCCATCTCCCACTCGTTCCGTACCGTCAATCGTAAGTTCCGTCCCAACATCCAGCGCGTCACGATTGTTGTAGACGGCAAGAAAAAGAAGATGAACGTGTGCATTTTTTGCACACGTTCATAATAGTTATTTTGGTCTCGTTCAGTAACTTTTTGTTAGAAGTGGAAGATGGTTTTCCAGACGGTCTTGCCTTGCGGGTTGAGACCTGTTCTGAAGGAGATCTTGGTTACCGTCTTTACGAGTTCTTCATCATCGCAGACCAATTTGATGGTAGAGATGTGCTTGGCTGTATATGGGCAATGATCATTGGAGAGTTTAATCTTCCCGCTTTCTGTTACAAGAACTTCCCTGGCGAAATCTTCATCGTCAAGATATCGCTTGAAGGTTGTCTTTTCTCCGCTTTTAATCCTTTCTATTGTTTGGTTGCCAACAATCAAGGTTAGCGTGTTGTCCTTTGGTTCTGCTTTCTGCTCAACAGGCTTTTGCCGTTGCCTCGTTGTTTGGGGCATTTGAGGCGTGGGGGCAGAATCACTCTCTTCACCTAATTCATCACCCATACGATACTTAATATCGTAGTTGATGATGAAGTCAAGTTCTTCTTCTGTGAAGCCGTAATGGTCAGCAAGGATCTTATCTATCTCATCAATTATCATTTTTGATTTCTTCGGATAGTTTTCATCATATACGACGTCATTGCCTGTAGTCTTATAATGAGTTGACTTCGTGTACTTATTTTTCTCATAATCTTTAAAGAGTCTTTGTCCTGTTGTTTTTAGATGGTCATCATTATATATAGAGTCTGGTAGTCTAAATGTATCAATGTACGATTTCTGAAGATTACGGCAATCAGTATATGCAATGTAATTCCAATAGAACAATGAAGATGATATTGCGGCACCAACAATAGTATTACTAACTTCTGGTACAAGGGCAATTCGCTTTTCTGCTTTTACATCTTCTAATTTGCCATTAATATAGGTGATACTTTTTTGATTCTTGATTAACAAGAAATACCCACCTCCTGCAGCTCTATAATAAACATAGTTATTAGATAACTTAATTTCTTTACTCGCAATTGCTGTGACACAACTTTGTAAGGTCTTATTTATATCAGTTTCTACTTGTAATGAGAATTTGGGTATGGTATATGAATTCACAAACTCCGTTACTCCCACATACGATAGATTTCTAAACAAATTCAGTCTGTTCTCAGTGTACCATCGATTATATTTTGTTGAGTGTATTATTTGCCCATCTTTCCTACCTTTTGCAGAAATGACT
>CALFIZ010000198.1 GCA_937877575.1 uncultured Marinilabiliales bacterium
TTGAACAACTAAAAGAAGAAAAGGAAATTGCGCTAAAATATCAAAAGTTAAAAGATGAAAAAGTCGGACTGGAAAGTCAAATTAGTACTGTTAAATTTTTTGATATAAAAAGAAATTTAGAAATGGCGCATGAATATAAGCTTGAGTTTAGAACAATTGGAAGTTTCTTTGATGAAATTGCAAATGAAATAAATGAACTTTTCTTTGAAATTCTCATTGCCGATGATTTTTCAGAAGAAACCCTTCAGATTCTTTTCTCAAAGAAAAACAGAATCATACTGAAGCTCAAAAAACGTGACTTCAGCTTAAAAACTTTTAAATCAATACTTAACGGAGTATTAGTGCAGGATACAGATAACGTCACCGACTCGGTTGCCGACTTCCAATATGTTACAGAGGAACGTCCCACAGCCGCTGAATGTGATGACCTTGTATTTGCAAATATTCTCGTAAAACACACCAAATCAAATGCCATAGTCCTTGCAAAGAACGGACAGCTTTTGGGCAGCGGCACAGGGCAGACATCCAGGGTTGACGCCCTGAAACAGGCTATCGCCAAAGCCAAATCCTTCAACTTTGAACTCAAAGGTGCAGTCATGGCATCCGATGCATTCTTCCCCTTTTCCGACTGTGTGGAAATAGCCCATGCAGAAGGCATTGACGCTATAATCCAGCCCGGTGGTTCTATTCGGGACAAAGACAGTATAGACTATTGTAACAAAAACGGAATGAGAATGGTCTTCACCGGCCATCGTCACTTTAAACATTAACACAAAATTAAAATCAGATGGGTGCTTTTAATTTCTTCATGAAAGAGATAGCTATTGACTTAGGAACAGCCAATACTATTATTATATATAACGATAAAGTTGTAGTTGACGAGCCTTCAATCGTCGCTATTGAACAGCCAACAGGCAAAGTGCTTGCAGTAGGCAAAAAAGCCATGATGATGCAGGGACGTACCCACAGCAGCATCCGCACCATCCGCCCCTTGCAGAACGGTGTCATTGCCGACTTTAACGCTGCAGAAATCATGATAAGGGAACTGATTAAGATGATTAACATCCAGAAAGGTGTCTTTACCCCTGCCCTTAAAATGGTAATCTGCATACCCTCCGGTATCACCGACGTTGAAGAAAGAGCCGTCAAAGACTCAGCAGAACATGCCGGTGCAAGAGATGTCAGACTTATCCACGAACCGATGGCAGCAGCAATCGGCATCGGTATTGATGTGCTCGAACCTACCGGCAACATGATTGTCGATATAGGCGGCGGCACCTCGGAAATCGCTGTCATTGCCCTCGGCGGCATTGTCAACAACACCTCAATCAGAGTTGCTGGTGACGAACTTAATGCCAACATCATCGAGTACATGCGTACAGAACACAAAATCAACATCGGTGAAAGCACTGCCGAAATGATTAAGAAAGAAGTCGGCGCAGCTCTTCCTGATATTGACGTAAAACCTGATGATTACGCTGTTCACGGCAGGGACATGCTTACAGGTATCCCTAAGGAAGTCAAGGTGAATTATATGGAAATTGCCGGCGCTCTTGACAAAACCATATCAAAAATCGAAACCGCTATCCTCAACGCTCTTGAAAAAACCCCTCCGGAACTTTCAGCCGACATATACCGTACCGGCATCTACCTCGCAGGCGGCGGCTCACTCCTCAGAGGCCTTGACAAACGTATCAGCAGAATGACAAAACTCCCTGTCTATGTCGCTGAAGACCCGCTGCGCGCTGTTGCCCGCGGCACCGGCATAGCCCTCAAAAACTTCAACAAGTTCACCTTCCTCATCAAATAATGTCTTTTGAGTTATGCGTGAAATAATCCGCTTTCTGCAAAGATACATTTTTCCCATAACCTTCATCGTCTGCCTGCTGGTAAGCCTTATACTGCTTATGCGCTTCAATGACTACCAAAGAGCAGTATCCAACAACTTTGTCAATGATTTCGAAGGAACAATATATGAGAAACGTTCCGATATTATCAATTACTGGCAACTCGGCACAATAAACAAAAACCTTGCTCAGGAAAATGCCATGCTAAGAAAAATGCTGGTGACATCCTACCGGAACTATGACATTGACACCATGGACATTGACAATCTCCGCACCCTTTACGGCAGAACTTTCAATGATTCCGAAAACCCAAATATCTTCAATTTCATCCCCGCCGAAGTCATCTACAACACTACCAACCATAACAACAATAAAATTATTATAGACAAAGGTAAAAATGATGGCATAAGGGAAGGAATGGGAGTAATCTCCCCAACCAGCGTTGTCGGCATAGTGGTCAAAGTCACCAACAACTATGCATCAATTATGCCGGTGCTTCACTCAAATTTCCGGGTCGGTGTAAAACCGATATCCGAAAAAGAATACGGCACCGCCTCATGGCACGGCAATGACTTCCGGACAGGAAACGTGGTGGATCTACCTTCACATACCCATCTGAAAACAAACGACACTATCGTAACCAGCGGATTATCAAAGATATTCCCCCCCAACATTCCGGTCGGCCTCGTAAAAAACATAAAGTCGAAAGCAAGCACCGGCGTTCTCGATGTTGATATTTCCTTTATCGATGATTACAGAAAAACCACTTACGTATATGTCATCGACCATATATATTCCAATCAGATAGACTCTTTAATGCATTGATATGCGCAGATATATCCAACATATAATTCGTTACATTATCCTGACACTGTTTCAAGTTATCGTATTGAATAACATCAATATAGGTGGTTTCTTATGCCCTTATCTCTATATTCTAATCATATTGATGCTGCCGGCTAATATCGAAAACTGGCTCATGGTAATCATTTCCATGTTTGTTGGACTGACTATTGATTTCTTCAGCGGCACCATTGGCTTGCACGCCTCAGCCTGTGTCCTCATGGGCGCATGCTATCATGCAATACTCCGTTTTTTCATC
>CALFIZ010000199.1 GCA_937877575.1 uncultured Marinilabiliales bacterium
CAGTGGCCACGTGCAATCCGGACACACACAAAACATGAATCGTTCCTGCCGCCCTGAAACTCTGCCGCGTGTCTTCATCAATTTCATCATAACCGAGCAGCAATGCCGCTGCCACAGAATACAACTTAGTATCAGGAGCATGTAATTTCAAAACACTCAACAGATTATCCCGAAGCGACATGATATACATCCGGAAATCCTTTTTCGGAACCGTGTCAACTGCAATAACGTCATCTTCATTTGCAAAAACCCTGTAACCGATGTTTCTGTTGAAGCAATATCGCCTATAATCAAACTCTTCCCCTTCCAAAGGCGGCTCAATATGCTGCAATGCCTTATGCACAGATATCACATGACCGTACTGCGGCAAATAATCGCTATTCCTCCTTATATACAAATACACATTAGGACGCAACTTATTTGAATCCACGATTTCACAAAGCATCCTGTAAGTTTTCGGGCGTTCCTCAGGAGACGATATCACCCTCAACACAGTATTTTGGGAATTAAGTTCATGACAACTGTAATTATAAAACGGTCGGTTATCACACACTTGAAGACATACGCCTAAAATCACCAAATCTGTAACTATCAAGAGACCAGCAATATATTCGTTTTTATAAAGCACATTCATTGACAACAAAAAAAATATTAGCGTCAAAAAGAAACTGCTTGTCAATAGCACAAGCAAACACCTGTCAGACATTACGAGTTTCTCAGCTATTGCAAGCCCGATACAAAGAGTAATAATTATTTTTAAAATTGCGTAAATTACATTTTTAGGCATAATTATTGCATTTAGAATATTCTGCGTTTAAATATATATGTCGGAAATTTCAATTTTGTTACCAAAATCAAAGAAGAATTTTTCAAATGGACAACACAATAGAAAAAATGTCGTTTGAAGGTTTGACTTCAACATACACCGTATATTACAAAAACGGCATACCCTCGGGAATGGATTATGACGTAATAGGAGTCAGGCTAATTAATTATATGAAAAAGCATTATAATTCCGAAGATAACATCAAAGACATTCGTGATCATGAAATAAGCCTTCTATACGACTTGTTGGGTCACCCCATGTACATAGAAGTTGCCAAATGCAAAAGAAATATCCGAAAGAAGTTAGAGATTATACCCCAGCATACTTTCTAACATCATCGGCGGTAATTGTGTTGTCGCACAAAATAATGAGTCTTTCCACCACGTTGTTAAGTTCCCTTATATTTCCACGCCATTGCATACTTGCAAGAAGATTAACAGCCTCATCGGTTATAGTCATAGGCGCTTTCCCCATTTTCGAACAGATTTCCTTCAAAAAATACTGAGTCAGTAACGGTATGTCACCCTCGCGTTCCCGAAGAGGAGGAACATTGATTATAATCACTGATAATCTGTGATACAGGTCTTCTCTGAAATTACCCGCTTGGATTTCCAGCTGCAAGTTTTTATTGGTAGCGGCAATTACTCTCACGTCAACATCAATCTCCTTTTCGCCGCCAACCCTTGTGATTTTGTTTTCCTGCAAGGCTCTAAGGACTTTCGACTGGGCGGCGAGACTCATATCTCCAATTTCATCCAGGAGAAGCGTTCCGCCATCAGCAAGTTCGAAGTCACCCTTACGTTGTTTAATTGCAGAGGTGAAAGAGCCCTTTTCGTGCCCAAACAGTTCACTTTCAATAAGTTCAGATGGAATTGCAGCACAGTTGACTTCAATGAACGGACCTTTGCAGCGCAGGCTTTTTTCATGAAGCTGATGTGCCACAAGTTCCTTACCTGTACCGTTTTCACCGGTTATAAGGACGCGAGCATCTGTTGCTGCCACCTTGTCAATCATATTAACTACATCCTTTATGGCAGGTGATTCCCCTATTATCTGATATTTCGAACTGACTTTTTGTCGGAGGATTTTAGTTTCCTTTACCAGATGCCCCTTATCCATCGCGTTACGCACCGTAACAAGCAGTCTGTTGAGGTCAAGCGGTTTGGCAATATAATCGTAAGCGCCCAACTTCAGTGCTTCCACAGCTGTTTCAATCGTGCCATGACCTGATATCATAACGATAGGCGTATCGGTTATTTTCAGAGCTTCAGCCAGAAATTCCATTCCGTCAACCTTAGGCATCTTAATGTCGCTCAGTATCAAATCATATATCTTGGCATTCACGCTTTTCAAAGCAGCAACGCCATCTTCCGCCACATCAACCAAATAGCCCTCAAATTCAAGAATTTCTTTTAAAGTATCACGTATAGAGCGTTCATCATCTACAACTAAAATT
>CALFIZ010000200.1 GCA_937877575.1 uncultured Marinilabiliales bacterium
AGTTCAGACGTGTGCTCTTCCGATCTTCGGGGATGATCAGCACATTCAGCTGCCCGTCGTCCTTCAGACTGCAGCCGCCGTCGATGCTGATGATTTTGCGTTCACGGTCAACAATGGGGTTTGCGCAGACAACATTCTCACCGTACAGCATCACCGGCCAGTGCCCGACAATGAGCCAGCGGTCAAAACGGAGGTCCGTTTTCAGCAGAGCGTTCACGCGGTCAAGCTCTGTGGAGCTGTGCTCCGCCGGCGCTTTGCCGGGTGTCATGCCGGCGTGCGCAAAAACGAAGCGGTCGGTTTCCAGCGCATGGGGCAGAGAAGCAAGGAATTCCCAGATCTCCGGATACTTTTGGTAAAAAAGAGCTTTGACCGGACGAAAGTCTTTTCATCGTATTACGAGCTCGACGTTCCGCTCCAGATACAGAACAGGTTCTCCTACCGGAGCAGCTTCCTCTCCCTGACAAACACGCTTGCCTTCGTGCCACATTACCAGAAGCATCCTGACCTTTCAGGCTACACGGACGAAAGTTCCCGGGATTCCGTGCTGAACGCCGACTATGGCTCCAATAAATTCGACATAACTGATGGCAACACCGTCTCGTTCCGGCCCTTCACCTACGACAGCATCCTCTCCGACACGGGACTGGATTGGACGAACAACGTCAAGATCCTGCGGACGAAATATGCAGGGGACGCAAAAAATCCCGACTGGGATTATCTGACCGTTGAAAACTCCCTCGGCGACCTTCACGAAGTGGTTACCGCATTCAAGACAATCTATCCCAACAAATGGCTCGCCACAGGTGTCAGCAAAGGCGGTCAGACCACAATGTTCTACCGTGCCTATTATCCTGATGACGTTGACGTTTCCGTGCCATACGTGGCCCCACTCAACAAGTCTCTCGAAGACGGTCGCCATGAACCGTTTATCGCAAACAAGCCGGGAACACCTGAAGAACGCCAGAAAATGCTTGAATTTCAAACGGATGTATTTAAACGCAAGACACAGCTGTTACCGCTTTTTGAAGCAAAATGCAATGAGAGCAACTATCATTTCCGCGTTCCTGCCGATGTAATCTTCGACTACTGGATTCTCGAATACAGTTTCGCATATTGGCAATACTATTCTCCTGAAACTCACCATATTCCAAACGCATCCGACTTCACTGACCAGGCACTGGTAGATATGCTGTTTTCATTCAACGACCCGTCGTATTTTCAAGACCATACATATTTCACATCATTCAACGTGCAGGCATGCAGGGAACTCGGCTATTACGGCTACGACATGCGCCCGTTTCGTAAGTATATGAGCGAAAAATCGACAAAGAATTACATGAGACGCATCATGATGCCCGAAGAGTTGAGTCACATAAAATTCAGCAAAAAACTGTACCGAAACACTAAAAGGTTTCTGAAACGCAACGACCCGAAGATGATTTTCATATACGGGGAATATGACCCGTGGAGTGCAAGCGGAGTATGTTCATGGCTTGACACATCTAAAAAACATAACCTTAAAATATACGTTCAACCCGGCGGAAGCCATATTTCAAAAATAGGCAATATGCCGCCTGAAATGGAAACAGTCATTAAAAAACAACTAAAAGAATGGATGTTTTAAAAAAAAATGTACCTTTGCAGATTATTTTTAAAGAAAATTAGACATGGAAAAATATCCACATTATCTGACAAGACTTCAGAATGCGACTCGTAAATACTGGGATAAACCGGCATTGAACGACATCGGAGGTGACAGTTACACCTTTGGCCAAATGGCAATCCAAATTGAAAAATTTCACTGCTATTTTGAAGAAGCAGGCATAAAAGAGGAAGAACATATCGCCATCTGTGCCGCCAACGGCTCTCATTGGGGCATGGCCTACATGAGCGTGGTAACATACAAAGCAGTTGTGGTCCCTATCCTCTTCGACTTCACTCCTGACAGCGTATCCAATTTGCTCGAACACTCCGATGCAATAGGTGTCTTCACCAATACCGACAAATGGAAAAAGATTGACCCGAAAACTTTACCGAAAATCCGTTTTGCAATTGATGCAGCCACATGGCAGCTGATATACTACACTGATGACAAAATCAAGACTGCTTTTGACAATATGGATAATCTGTTTAAACAGAGACATCCTAACGGATATAAAGCTGATGATGTGGTTTTTCCGGACGAGACTTACGACAAGCTTGCAATGATTAACTATACGTCAGGTTCGACAGGCAATCCAAAGGGCGTAATGCTTACTGACAGAAACTTCAGCGCAACCGTTGATTACTGCCAACGCAAGGTTCCTGCAGGCGACAAGATGGTTTCAATGCTGCCTATGGCACACATGTACGGACTGGTTATTGAATTCATATATCCTGTATGCAACGGAACGTCAATCTATTGGTTAGGCAAGGCTCCTACTCCGACAGCACTGCTCAAGGCATTTGCAGATGTAAAGCCTTATCTGCTCATCACAGTTCCTCTGGTAATTGAAAAAATATTCAAAGCAAAAATTAAACCACAGGTTGAGAAGCCTATGATTAAGTTTATATGCAAGATACCGGGGTTACGCAATGTTGTGTACAACAAAATCCGTGACGGCCTTCTCAACGCATTCGGCGGAAACGTCCAGCAGTTCATCATGGGCGGAGCCCCGCTGAATCCTGAAGTGGAACGCTGGCTTGTTCGCATCAAATTCCCATATCTGGTAGGCTACGGTATGACTGAAGCCAACCCATTGCTTGCCTATGAACATTATACACAATATGTCCCGGGGTCCTGCGGTAAAGCCGTTGACTGCACTACAGTTCGCATCGACTCAGAAGACCAGCAGCATGTTGTAGGCGAAATTCAAGCCAAAGGCGACAACATCTGCCTCGGTTACTACAAGAATCCTGAGGCTACCGCTGAAACATTCACCGATGACGGCTTCCTTAAGACAGGTGACCTTGGTATCATTGATGCAGAAGGCAACATATTCATCCGCGGCAGAATCAAGAACCTCATACTGTCAGCCAACGGACAAAACATCTATCCTGAAGAAGTCGAAGCAATAGTCAACAACCAGCCTTACGTTCTCGAAAACGTAGTCGTTGACCGTGGCGGCAAACTCGTTGCACTCGTTTATCTCGACCAACAGGAAATTGCAAAGGCATTGCTCAGCAAGGAAGACGTTGCCGACATACCAAACGCTATCAGATTAGGCGCAAACAAGACGTTGCCAGCATACAGCAAGATTGCCACAGTAGAATTGGTTGACAAACCGTTCGAAAAGACACCTAAGATGAGTATCAAACGATTCCTTTACAAATAAAAACACTCTTTAAGTGTAATTATAAGAAATAAGGGTCAAGTTCCAAATCAGAATTTGACCCTTATTTCTTTTTCTCCAAAGATACAAGCACATTGCCGCATAAACCCGTCATCAGGGGCTGAAAATGAGTATCCCTGAGGATTATATTGTGTGCCAAGTTTCTCATGCTTGTTTTTGCCGATGTCATGATACTTCAGCAACTCGACTGTCCGACGCTTCCACGGCAATGACGAAAGAAATTCCGCACTCTTTCTGATATTGTCCTCATCGGCATTTACCCCGACTATCAACGGTATGCGTATTATGAAATCCGCACCGGATTCAGCAATAATCCGCAAATTGGACAAAATAAGTTCATTGGGGACTCCCGTGAATTTCCTGTGTATATCGCTGTCCATGCTCTTCAAATCAACCAAAAACAATTCGCAATTATCCCTTACCCGCATCACAATTTCAGGTCGTGCATACAGTGTGGTGTCAACGGCACGGTGAATCCCCATAGTACCACATCGTTCGAGCAACTGCAACAGAAACTCGTGATGCATTAAAGGTTCGCCACCACAGAAAGTCACTCCCCCTCCCGACTTGTCCATGAAGGGTATCTCCTTTTCAATCTGTTCCACATAATAATCGATTGGATATTCGTGTCCGGAAATCTCCATAGCCTTCGTCGGGCACACTTCCTCGCACTTTCCACACAAAACACAGCGTTTTCTGTCAGTGACCACACCGTCAGCCATCAGAGTCAACGCATGCTGCGGACACGATTTGACACACATCCTGCAGCCGATGCATTTCTTCCCGTTGTAAAGTTTTTCCCTTTCGGTGCTGATACCTTCAGGATTATGACACCACACACACGAAAGCGGACAACCTTTGAGAAAAAGTGTTATGCGGATTCCGGGGCCATCGTTGATGGCATATCGTTTTATGTCGAAAATCAGGCTCATGGCCGGTCTGATGAAATCAGAATGATTCCTGCTCCGTTCTCATTATCACATCGGTCTGAAGGTCAAGATTCATGTCGTTGAAGTAGTCGCTGTAACCTGCAACCCGTACCAACAAATCTCTGTATTCCTCAGGACATTTCTGAGCTTCGAGCAATGTTTCCGTACCAACGACATTGAACTGGATATGATGACCGCCCAAAGCAAAATACGTGCGAACCAGCTGTGACAGCTTTGCCACATCCTCATCCTTCTTCAAAAGTGAAGGCATAAAACGCTGGTTTAGAAGCGTACCTCCGCTTTTGACCTGGTCGAGTTTTCCAAGAGATTTCACAACTGCCGAAGGTCCGTGAGTATCAGCGCCATGCGACGGTGATGTCCCATCAGAAATTGCACGTCCGGCAAGTCTCCCGTTTGGAGTGGCTTCCATCACTTTTCCGAAATACACATGGCATGTCGTTGAAAGCATGTTAAGATGGAACACACCTCCGCGGGTGTTAGGCTTTCCCTCTATGGCCTCGTAAAGGTCATCATACACCTTCACTGCAACAGCATCTGCGTATGAATCATCGTTTCCGAAAAACGGAGTACGATTCAATATGAATTGCCGCATCGCTTCAGCGTTTTCAAAATTGGTGTCGCAGGCTTTTATCATTTCATCCATAGTAAATGTCTTATCCTCAAAGACGTGTTTCTTCAGGCTGCAAAGGCTGTCGGTTATTGTTCCCAGACCGGTACACTGAATATAGTTTGTATTGTAGCGAGGGCCGGCATTATAGTAATCACGTCCCTTTGCGATGCAGTCGTCAATCCATAACGAAAGGAATGTGGCAGGAGCATATTTCGCAAACATGCGGTCAATGTAATTGTTGACACGCACCTTCAAATCCACCAAATAATGCAGTTGTTTGAGAAAAGCATCGTATAGTTCATCAAAAGATTTGAAATTCCGCGGGTTACCGGTTTCGATGCCGACTTTTTGTTTAGATACCGGGTCGATGCCGTCATGAAGTGTGACTTCAAGTATTTTAGGGACATTGAGATAACCTGTCAGGATATAAGCCTCCTTGCCGAATGCGCCGACTTCTATACAGCCGCTGCATCCGCCTTCACGTGCATCTGTGAGCGACTTGCCCTGGCGCACCAGTTCCTGAACATAGACATCAGGATTGAAGATTGACGGATAACCATACCCTTGACGTATGACTTTGCATCCTTCAGTAAGGAAACGGTCAGGAGTACACGCGCTGATGTGAATGGAAGTTCCCGGCTGAAGCAGATGTAACTCTTCGATAGTCTCAAGCATTATGTATGAGACTTCGTTGACACCGCTGCCACCATCCGGCTTTACTCCTCCTATATTCAGATTCATGAAATCGTTGTAAGTACCGCTTTCCTTAGCAGTAACGCCAACTTTTGGCGGTGCCGGCTGGTTGTTGACCTTGATGAAGAAACAAGACATGAGTTCCTTTGCCTTGTCGCGAGTCAGAATGCCATCAGCAATATCCTTGTAATAGAATGGGGCAAGATGCTGGTCAAAATGCCCTGGATTCATCGAATCCCAGCCGTTAAGCTCGGTTATGGTGCCGAGATGCACGAACCAATACATCTGAATTGCCTCCCAGAAAGTTCTTGGAGCATGTGCAGGAACATGGCGGCAAATCTGTGCTATCTGGTTCAGTTCAGCTGCCCGTTCAGGTGTCGCCGATTCAGCCATCTTCTCAGCCAAATCCGCATGGCGTTCAGCAAGAAGTATCACAGCATCGCATGAAATCGACATGGCCTGCAGCTCCTCCTGCTTGTCAGTTGCGTCCGGGTCATTAAGGAAGTCGAGATGCGCGATTTCATCTTCAATTCTTTTCTTCAAATCCAACACCCCGTATCTGTAAACCTTCCCGTCAAGAGCGGTATGTCCCGCTGCACGCTGTTCCATGAATTCAGTGAACATACCTGCTTCGTAGGCCTTCTTCCATTCCGCAGGCACATGGTTGAAGATACGCTCACGTTGTGTACGGCCTTTCCAATAAGGAATGACCTCACGGGCGTATGTCTCAATATCTTCCCTACTGATGACATAACGTTGCAATTCCCTTGTGTTCAACACATTAAGATCTTCCACGCTATGGCATGTAAGTTCCGGGAATGTGGACACAGCTTTAGGTTTTGAGCCTCTTTCTCCGACAATCAGCTCATCGTCTCCAATATAAATGGATTTCTTTCTGCATATCTCCATGAAATTCATGGCACGCAGAATCGGAATCGGGTATTTGCCTTCGTTCTCCTTATAAAAAGCTGTTTCGATAAGAGCACGTTCTATATCCAAAGAAGGCTCAGTTTCGAATGACTGTTTACGCAAACGAACAACACGCTCACTTACCGGAACGTGTTGTTCGTTGGAAAATTTCTCTATATTCATTGACTATATACTATACAGAGTATAAATGTTTTACAACAAATTGAACGATATTGTCAGACCTGCCATAACAATAGAAACCATACTCATCAGTTTGATGAGGATGTTAAGGCTTGGTCCTGACGTATCCTTGAAAGGATCACCGACAGTATCGCCTACGACCGTAGCCTTGTGGCATTCGGAGCCTTTACCGCCGAAATTGCCTTCTTCAACGTATTTCTTGGCATTATCCCAAGCGCCGCCGGAATTAGCCATAAACACTGCCATGACGAAACCTGCTGAAAGACCGCCTACGAGAAGGCCGAGAACGCCTGGAACGCCTATTAGAACTCCCACCAAAATAGGAACAAGAATTGCGAGTATAGAAGGAAGTATCATTTCAGTCTGCGCCCCCTTAGTGGAGATTGAAACGCAGCGTGCATAGTCAGGTTTTGCCTTGCCTTCAAGTATTCCCTTGATCTCAGTGAACTGACGGCGGACTTCCTGAACCATTTTCTGAGCGGCACGTCCCACTGCATTCATAGTCAGACCGCAGAACAGGAATGCCATCATAGCCCCGATGAACACACCGACCAGCACCTTTGGATTCATAAGGTTAACGTTGTAATATTCCATAAAGTCTATCAAAGACGCTTTGGCTGTTTCAACAGCCCTGCCTCCGAGGTCAAGGGTAGTTGTTCCGACACGCACCAAAGCAATTTTTATTTCTTCCACATAAGAAGCAAGCAGAGCCAAAGCAGTAAGAGCAGCGGAGCCGATTGCAAAGCCCTTGCCGGTTGCAGCTGTTGTGTTGCCCAATGCATCAAGAGCATCAGTACGTTTACGGACTTCTTCGCCAAGACCGCTCATTTCGGCATTTCCGCCTGCGTTGTCGGCTATTGGTCCGTATGCGTCAGTTGCAAGTGTAATTCCAAGAGTTGAAAGCATACCGACGGCAGCAATACCTATTCCGTACAATCCCATGGAAAGATTCTCTGCTGTAAATGCGACATGGAAGCCGTTTGCGCACAGATAAGCCATAAGAATTGCAACACATATCACGATAATAGGAATAGCAGTTGAAATCATGCCCAATCCCAATCCTGAGATGATGACCGTTGCAGGACCGGTCTTTGAAGATTCAGCCACCTTTTGAGTGGGCTTATATGACTGTGATGTATAATATTCAGTTGATTTCCCGATAATTACACCTGCGAGAAGGCCGCAGACTACTGAAAATGAAACCCCGACCCAGTTTTCAATGCCGAGAGCCA